>JAGDMV010000035.1 GCA_017860675.1 Chloroflexota bacterium | reverse complement strand
AGGCGTGCACGCCCGGAGCGGACTCTTAATCCCTAGGTTGAAGGTTCGAATCCTTCCGGGCTCACCACCGATCCGAACGTGAGATGGCCCCTTCGGGACTTCCCGGAGGGGCCTTCACTTGCTCGGTGACCGCCGTCGGGTCGTGATCGGCGAGGGAGGGGTCCCGGCTGGTGCTCGCGACCGCCTTGCGCGGACGGTGAGCGCGCCACCGCGTGCGAGCGTTTCACAACCGACGGCACTCGACAGGGCCCCGCGCGGTGGCCCATCCTGCCGGTCGAGCGGGAGGTGCGGACGCGCGGCCTGGCGTACCCGCCGTCGACCGTCTTCCCGCGGGTGGCGGCCGGTGCCGCGCCGCACGAAGCGCTGGGAGGCGAGCATGAACCGTGTGATGGCCACGCTGGCAGTCGTGCTGGTCGCGGCCCTGCTGCTCGCCGGCTGTGACGACGAGCAGGCGGGAGGTTCGCCCGCGTCATCTCCGCCTCAGTCCGCGGACGAGCCCGACCTGGTGCTGGCCGACATCATCCTGGTGCCGCGGCCGGCAGACTACGGGTACGAGGGCGACGTGATCATCAACACCGTGATCCGCAACGAGGGTGCCGACTGCACCCAGGCGTTCGTGGTCTGGTGCTCGTTCGACTGCGACGGGAGCGCGACGTACTTCAGCGGCATGGATGCCCCCAACGGCCTGCCCGGCGGCCGGGAGATCACCCTCGGCGACGACGCGCTGCTGTCGCTGTCTAGCTGCTCGTCGCTGCCCGAGCGGCGGTTCTCGTGCACGGTCGACAGCGAGAACCGCGTGGCCGAGTCGGACGAGTCGGACAACACCCGGGAAGAGGTGCTCCCGACCGGGAGGTAGCCCGCAGTCGCCCGCCTGTGCGGTCGTGGCGGTCAGGCGCAAGCCGTGGGCTCAATGGCACTGGCGGCGTCGCCACCGGCCCGCGACACTGATCGGCCGGGCACGCGCCGGGATGGCTGGGCATCGTACCGGGCGGTCCCCGAGCGAACCCCCGGGAGGGGCGGCAGATGATCGTCTGCATGAAGTGCGGCCAGCAGGCCGACCAGGATGAGACGTTCTGTCGGCGGTGTGGGTCCTTCCTGGAGTGGGCCGGCGCGCCGGCGGCACCTCCCGAGAGTCCGCCGCCCGTCACGCCGGGGCCCCCGCCGTCGCGCCCGGACCGCAGCGAGCCCGAGCCCGCTGGTTCGCCGCTCCTCGTCGTCCTCTCCGCAACCGGCCTCCGGGTCGAACCCGGGGGCCAGGCCAGCCTCACCGTCGAGGTCCGCAACCGCGGTCGGACCGTCGACCAGCTCGTGCTCGAGGTGCGCGGCCCGGCGGCCACCTGGGCGGCGTTCGAACCTGCCCGCCTGAACCTCATGCCCGACACGTCGGCCGTCGCGGTCGTGACCTTCCGGCCCGCGCGAGCGCCGATCGTGCGGGCGGGGACGTACCCGACCGAGGTCGTCGTCTCCTCGAGCGAGCATGCCGACGCAGCTGTCCGGAACGAGGTCGCCGTCGAGGTCCTGCCCTTCGCGGCCCTCGAGCTCAGCCTCGCCCCGAGCGTTCTCCGCGGCTCGGTGGCGACACCGACGCGGCTCCGGGTCACCAACGGCGGCAACACCGCGATCGCGCTCGCGATCGGCGGCGACGACCCCGAGATGGCCTTCGACTTCCGGCACAACCCGCCGAGGCTGGGGGTCGAGCCCGGGGCCACGGCAGAGGCGATCGTCGTGGTCGTGCCCCGCCAGCCGATCCGGTCGGGGCCGGAACGGCCGCGGCCCTTCCGTGTCCTGGTCGCGGGCAGCGACGGCTCGCGACGGGCCCTCGATGGCACCTTCATCCAGATCGCCGTCTCGCCTCCGCCCGAGCCGGAGATCGTGGGGCCGCCCCTGGTCGCGCTGCTGGGAGCGAGCACCGTACGGGTCGAGGCCGGCGGCCAGGCCGCCGTGACCGTCGAGGTGACCAACCGGGACCGGATCGCCGACCGCGTGTCGCTCGAGGTGCGCGGCCCAGTGGCAGCCTGGGCGTCGGTCGAGCCGGCCCGGCTGAGCATCGAGCCGGGCACGAAGGCGGTGGCGACGGTCGCCTTCCGCCCCCCGCGAAGCCCCGACGTGGCGACGGGCAGGTACCAGGCCGATGTCGCCGTCATCTCGAAGGAGCATCCGGCCGCCTCGGTCGTCGAGCGCGTCGCGGTCGAGCTGCTGCCCTTCGTCACGGTCGAGGCGATCCTCTCCCCGAGCGTCCTGCGCGGCAGGCGCGAGGCGACCTCGAAGCTCACGATCGCGAACCGCGGCAACGTGCCCCTCGAGCTCTCTCTCAGTGGCGACGATCCCGAGGCCGCCCTCCAGTTCCGAGTCTCTCCTTCGACGCTCCGCCTGAAGCCGGGGGCCGCCGGGTACGCAACGGTCGGCCTCAAGGCGCGCGTCGAGAACCGGTCCCGCGCAGAGCTGGCCCGCCCCTTCCGCGCCGTGGTGGCCACCGCGGAGGGCTCGAGGCAGGCAGTCGACGGGACGTTCATCCAGCCCGCTGCCAGGGGGCGGCGTCGCTGGCCCTGCCTGGTTGTGCTGCTGGGGCTGCTCGGGCTGGCGGCGCTCGTCGGCCTCAGCCTGGGGCCGGGCGGGCTGCCGGGCGGTTGGCTCAGTCCCACGCCGGACGCCCCGCACGCGCCGCCGATCGAGAACACGACCGGCCAACCGATCTATGACGAGCGGGTCATGGTGATCAACCTCGACCCGGGTGCGCGCCACGAGCTCAAGGTGATGGACCTGTGGAGCGCTCCGGTGGGGTTGGAGCCCAGCTGCGCAGGCGGGTTCTTCCTGCTGACCTGGCAGGTGCGCCAGCCATACCCGGAGGGCGGTCAGGACCTCCTGATCGAGACGGTCGTGCCGATGAGCGACGGGCGGCTCGTGCCGCGGGGGACCGGCGCCAGCGGATCGGCCACGCTCGGCTGGTGCGACGAGGGGTTCGTCGTCAACAATGGAACGGCCCCGTACACGGTGGAGCTGCGGCATGCGTCGGGGGTCTACGCGCCCTGATCTGGAGCCGCAGCGACGGCAGGCCGCCTGATCAGGGGGCCTCGAAGTCGATCACCAGCCGGGCCGGGTTCTCGAGGGTGAGGACGCGGTAGCAGGCGGGGCCAGCCAGGCCGGCCATCCAAGTCAGCTGGGCCTCGAAGTCACCGGCTCGCACGAGCGAGGTTAGCCGCTGGTAGCCCGGGTCGTAGGCGCGCGGCCCCGTATATGTCGGCTCTCCATCGAGGCGGGCGTAGCCTTCGCCGCTGGCAGGGTCCAGCACGATCCGGACGAACGCCTTCCCGGGGACGGTGAGCGGAAGCCCGCTGGGGTCCCTCTCGAACGGCGGCGACACCTGGTCCATCCGCAGCGCAGGCAACCCCCCGCCCTTGAACTGGTAGACCACCCGGTCGTAGCCGGGGTGGGTGCCCACGCGTACATCGGTCACGGCGGCGACCGAGGAGGTGCTGGCCCGCAGGCGGAACGGGTAGTCACACGAGAACCCGGCCGCCGGCGCCGGCGTCGGCGTCGGCGTCGGGACGATTGCCGGGGTCGCCGCCGGTGGAGTGGAGCCGGCCGGTGTCGTCGCGGGGATCGGTGACGGCGCCGGCGTGGGTGAGATGGTCGGCAGCGGCGATGCTGTGGGCGGCGGACTGGGTGGGGTCGTTCCGGCGGGCGTCGCGCTGCCCGGGGCCGGGGTGGCAGCGCCGCACCCGGCGACGGCGACGACAACCAGCAGGAGCAAGGCCGGGGTGCTGCGGCAGACCATGGCCCCACCTCATGAGTGACTAGCGGACGCTGCTCTGACGTTCCTGCCCGGCGTATTGTGCCGCCCCGGGGCTGCCCTTCGGGCAGCGGGCCCGGCAATCCGAATGACCTTCGCCATCGAACGGGAAGGAGTGAACGAGTTGCCGATCTCGCCCCTCCTTGAGCCCGGCTCGGCCGAGTACCGGCCGGGCGTCTGCAACATCGGCCCCGCGGAGATCTCCCGCCGCCGGAGGGCCGGGATTACCGGCATCGCCGCCGCAGCCATCCTGGCCGGGGGCCTGGTCGTCGCTGGCGCCCCGGACTGGAGCCGCTGGCTGGTGGCCCTTCCCTTGGCGGGTGGGACCGTCGGGCTGCTCCAGGCGCGTCTTCGCTTCTGCGCCGCCTACGGCTTCTCCGGCGTGAGCAACTTCGGCCCGCTCGGGCGAGCTTCCCTGGTGGCGGGCGAAGCGGAGCGGCGCGCGGACCGGCGTCGAGCGGCACAGATCAGCCTGGTCTCGGCCGCCGTCGGCGTAGCCGGGGCGGCCGTTCTCGTGGCGCTCCCCGTCTGACCCGCTCTCCGGGACCCGGTGGTCAGGCGCGGGCGCCGGCCGCGGGCTGGCCGGGGCGCTTGATCGCGGGCTCCACCGGCGTGCGGCCCTCGAGCCTGCGCCCGACCGCGATCACGGCGCGGCCGAACCGGCGGCGGATGGTGTCGTGGTCTGTCCCTGTGGCCAATCGCCGGTCGCGGGTCTCGGCCAGCAGCGAACCGACTCGGTAGTCGATCTCGGTGCTCATCGCGGCGCCCTGCACGCCTGGGTCGATCGGCGCCGCTGCCCTACTGATGCCGTTCATTTCGATCGCCCTCGCTTGCCTGTTCGATGTCCGTCTAACATCCGGTCGTCGTTGTCAGCTTCGTCGTTCGCTGGTCGGGTCGCCCGGCCCGCTCGCCCGCTTCAGTCCCGGGTGACGCCCAGGTACCGGCGGAGTCCCTCGTCGACCCCGTCGAGCCGGTCCCGCCGGAGGCTGTAGTAGGTCATGCCGCCCGTCTCGGTGATCGTCACCAGCCCGGCGGCCCGGAGATGGGCGAGGTGGTGGGCAACGGTCGGCTTGGACAGGCCCATCCGTTCGGCAATCTCGGTGAGGTACAGGTCGCCGTCGGCCAGGAAGCGGAGGATCCGGAGCCGGCTTTCGTCGCCGAGAGCCCGGAACAGCCGGATCGTCGCCGCCGGCACGGCCGAGGCGTCGCCTTCGAGGGCGGCGTCGGTGATGGGGTAGCAGAGCATCCGCCAGTCCTGGCCGGCGAAGAGGAAGTTGTAGGGACGCGAGAAGTACGACGGGGCCATCACCACGCGCCGCACCCTCTCCTGGGGAGCCCAGCGAACGCCACCGCTGGTCCGCTCGACGAACTCGAACGCGTCGAGTCTGGCGAGGTCATCTCGCCGGGCCGCCGCGTCGTGCTCGATGAACCGCCCGACGCGCGCCTCCACCTTCTCGAACTGCTCGCGCCACGCTCGTAGGAGGCGGACGGTCGCCCGCTGGTAGCCAGCCGGATCGTCGAGGAAGCGGCCCATCACCTCGGCGACCTCCGGTTCCTCGATCGCCCCGAGCACCTCGGGAATGAGCTCGCGTTCGCCGGCGACGATCCGCTCGATCTGGTCGCCGACCGCCAGCTCGAGCTCGCAGCAGTACGGGTTGACGAGGTCGGCCGGCCCCAGTGAGGCGGCCAGGGCGACCACGTCAGCCGCGGTCCGGATCCCGGGTCGCTCGACCACGAGGGGCACCAGCGCCGACCCGAAGCCCTTGCCGAACTCTCCACCGAAGACGAGGCGGAGGTCCCGCCTGACACCGGCCGAGAGGCCCTCGAGCGAGCGATCGAGCCACTCGCGGTCGGCCGGGAGCAGCTCGACATCAGGCTGGGGCGTCAGGCTCAGCAGGAAGTCGTAGGCCGTCCGCACGTCGAGCTCGACCGCGGGCGCGGGGATCGCCTGCGCCGGCGTGCCGGGCAGGCTGCGCACGATGACCCCGCCTTTGCGGGGAGCGGTCGTGGCCGTCGCCGTGGGACTGGTGGGACGAGACATCTGCGGGACCTCGCGCTTGTGTTAGACGACAATCTAACACAAGTTCGAGCAATGTCAATACCCGACGGCGCGTGCGTCACGCAGCCCGTACAATCGTGGCCGTCCCCACCCGCAGCCTGGAGCGCGCGCATGCCGATCCCGACCGTGGCCTTCAGCGACGAGCGCCTGCCCAACGGCCTGCGCCTGCTCGTCGCCGAGGACCACCTTGCCCCGGTGGTGGCGATCAACGTCTGGTACGCGGTCGGATCGAAGGACGAGGTAGCCGGCAAGACCGGCTTCGCCCACCTGTTCGAGCACGTCATGTTCCAGGGCAGCCGCCACGTTGCCAAGACCGAGCACTTCGCCCTGGTCCAGTCGGCCGGCGGGACGGCCAATGCCACCACATGGCTCGATCGCACCAACTACTTCGAGACGCTTCCGTCGCACGAGCTCGAGCTGGGCCTCTGGCTGGAGGCGGATCGGATGGCTACGCTGCTCGACGCGCTCTCCCAGGAGAACCTCGACAACCAGCGGGCGGTGGTCAAGAACGAGAAGCGCTGGTCGTACGACAACCAGCCCTACGGCAGCTGGATCGAGAAGCTGCTCGGCCACCTCTACCCGGCAGGTCATCCGTACCATCACCCGACCATCGGCTCGATGGCCGACCTCGACGCCGCCTCGCTCGACGACGTGGCCGCCTTCTTCCGAACCTGGTACGCGCCCAACAACGCGGTCCTGTCGATCGTCGGCGACGTGGACCCCAGCCGCGCCCGTGCCTGGGTCGAGCGCTACTTCGGGCCGATCCCGCCCGGTCGGGACGTTCAGAGGCTCGACGCGCCGGCCCTGCCGCTATCCCTCGGCGGCGAGGCGCGCGAAGTCGTCCCCGACCGGGTGCCGCTGCCACGCGTCTACCTCGGCTATCGCGCCCCGGCGATCCCGGACCGCCGCCTCTACGCGCTCGAGGTCGCCGCCCAGGTGCTCGCCGGGGGCAAGGGCAGCCGGCTGCACCGGCGCCTGGTCCGCGAGGAGCGCATCGCCCAGGACGTCGCCCTGTTCGTCCTGCCCCTCGTCGCCGGCCCGTCGCTGGTGGCTGGCTGGGCGACGGTCCGTCCCGAGACGACGCCCGAGGTGGTCGAGGCCGCCGTCCTCGACGAGCTGGCCCGGATGACGACCGAGCCGATCAGCGCCGATGAGCTCGGGCGCGCCCACGCCCTGGTGGAGACCGAGGAGCTGGCGGCCCTCCAGCGTGTTGCCGAGCGAGCCGACCGGCTGTCCATGTGGGCGACCCTGACCGGCGATCCGGGCGAGATCAACCGCCAGCTGGAGCGCTACCTGGCCGTAACCGCGGAAGACGTCCGGGCCTCCTGCGCCGACGTGCTCACGGCCGAGAACCGCGTCGTGCTCACCTACCTGCCGGCGGGCCAGGTCGAGGAGGAGGCGTCCTCCGGGGACACAGACGCGAACCGGGATGCCGGTGAGCCGGCGACGGCGGGCTCCCGATGAGCGCGCTCGACCCGCTCGAGGCGGCCCTGGCAGTGCGGCCCGTGCCCGGCGCCCCGCGCCCCTACCACTTCCCGGCCTTCGTCCGCGCCCGTCTCTCCGGCGGGCTGCCGCTGCTGCTGGTCCACCTGCCGGGCCGCCCGCTCGTGACGGCCAACTTGGTGCTGCCCGGCGGGGCCGTCGACGAGCCTCCGGCCGACGGTGGCTCGGCCGTCCTCGCCGCGCGGGCGCTCACCGAGGGCACCGAGCGCTACGACGCCGTCGCCCTGGTCGAGGCGTCCGAGCGGCTCGGAGCGTCCTTGCGGTCCGACGCGGGCTGGGATGCGACGGTCGTCGGCGTCGACGTGCCGGTCGAGCGCCTGGCCCCCGCGCTCGAGCTGCTGGCCGAGGTTGCCCGCCGGCCGACCTTTCCCGAGCGGGAGGTGGCACGGCTTCGCGACCAGCGCCTGAACGACATCCTCCAGGCCCGGGCCGATCCCGGGAGACGGGCAGACGAGGCCTTCGTGGCCGCGATCTACGAGCCCGCCTCGCCGTTCGCCCGCCCGTCCGGCGGCCTGCCGGAGACGGTCGCGACGCTGGACCCGGACGCCTGCCGGCGCGCCCTTCGCCGCTGGTCGAGCTTCGACCGGGCGGCGCTCGTCGTCGGCGGCGACCTGGACGGGGTCGATGCGCAGGCGATGGCGGAATCGCTGTTCGGCGATCTCGTCCCCGATTCCGCCGCCGACCCGGCCGCGACGCCGGCCTCGGGCGGGGCCGTCGAGCGGACGTTCGTGCACCTCGTGCATCGCCCGGGGTCGGTCCAGTCCGAGATCCGGATCGGTCACGTGGGGCTGGCGCGACGGAACCCCGGCTATCACGCCGTCGTGGTCATGTCGGCGATCCTGGGCGGGCTGTTCAACTCCAGGCTCAACCTGAAGCTGCGGGAGGAGAAGGGCTACACGTATGGAGCCGGGGCAGGCTTCGACATGCGCCGCCTGCCGGGGCCCTTCAGCGCCCGGATGGCGGTGAACACGGAGGCGACCGTCGCGGCCATCGCCGACACGCTGGCGGAGCTGCGACGCATCCGCGAGCAGCCGGTAGGCCACGCCGAGCTGGCGACCGCGCGCGACTACCTCGTCGGGGTGTTCCCGCTGCGCTTCGAGACGCCCGCTCCGGTCGTGAGCTCGCTGGCCGGGCTCGTCACGCACGAGCTGCCCGACGACGAGCTGGATCGGTACCGGCCGGCGATCGAGGCGGTGACGGCGGATGACGTGCAGGCGGCGGCTCGCGATCACCTTGACCCGGAGCGGACGGCCATCGTGATCGTGGGCGACGCCGACGCGCTGGCGGCCGAGCTGGAGGCGGCCGGGTTCGGGCCGGTCGAGATCGTCCGCGAGGAGCAGGCGGCGACGGAGGGTTCGAACGGCTGAGAGCGCCCCGCCCCGGGCTGCCGATCGCCCGCCGCCGATCGGCGGCGGGTTCGATCTGCCGGACCTCTCGGCGACCGACCGGTCCACGGCCGGCGCGCCCGAGGCGTCGGCGGGGGCTGGCGGATCCGCCGCGCGGATCGCGCCCGCGCCGGGCACGAGGTCGCCGTCGCCACCCGCGGCGGCCGCCATCGCCGGCCGGCTGCCCGCCCTGCGCTTCCAGGCCTATCGCTGGTTCCTTCTCGGCATCTTCATGGCGAACCTCGGCAGCTGGATGGCCTCCACCTCGCAGGGCTGGCTCGTCCTCCAGCTGACGAACTCGGAGTCCCTGCTGGGGCTGGTCAGCGCGGCCGCCGCCGCCCCGATCCTCATCCTGTCGCTGTGGGCAGGCGTGCTGGCCGACCGGATCGACCGCCGGCTCCTGCTCGTGTCGACCCAGCTCATCGGCGCGGCCCTGATGGCCGTGCTCGCCGCCCTGGTCACGATGGGAACAGTCGAGTACTGGCAGATCCTTCTCATCGCCCTGGCGACGGGCTCTTGCATCGCCCTGGGCAACCCATCTTTCCAGGCGATCGTGCCGTCGCTTGTCGACCGCCCGGCGATCGGGAACGCTGTCGCCCTGAACTCGGCGCAGTTCAACCTCGCCCGGATCGTGGGGCCCATGACCGCCGGCGTCGTCATCGCCCTGGGCGGGATGGCGTTCGGCTTCTGGGCGAACGCCGCCGCCGTCCTGCTCCTGGCCGCGATCGTCTGGCGGCTGCCGGTCGGCCGCTCCGCATCCGGATCGGCGGCCGAGGCGTCACTCTGGGCGAACCTTGCGGACGGGATCCGCTACGTGCTGGGCACGCGCCCGCTGTCGACGCTCGTTCTCCTGGCGGCGGTCCCGACGCTCCTCGTCCTGCCCTACATCGCCCTGCTGCCCGTGTACGCGCGCGACGTCCTGGGCATCGACGCGCCGGGCCT
This sequence comes from Chloroflexota bacterium, assembly GCA_017860675.1. Taxonomy (GTDB): domain Bacteria; phylum Chloroflexota; class Limnocylindria; order Limnocylindrales; family CSP1-4; genus CTSoil-043. The sequence goes on along the minus strand of JAGDMV010000035.1, from coordinate 2,684 downwards.
TGGGCTGCTCTTCGGGGCGATCGGAATGGGGGCGCTGGCCGGGGCGATCGGCGTGGCCGTCCTGCGCCCGCGGCGGAGCGGACGGCTGCTCGTGGCCGGACTGGCGGCCGCCGGGGTGGCGGTGGCCGTGTTCGGCGTCTCCACGTCGCTGCCCGTGTCGCTCGCCGCCCTGGCGGTGCTGGGCGCCGCCCAGGTTGCCTACTTCGTGACCACGATGACCCTCATCCAGGCGCTCTCGCCGGGCCGGCTGCGGGGCCGGGTGATGTCGCTCTACATCCTCACCTCGTGGGGCGTGCTCCCGATCGGGAACGTGGTGGCGGGCGTCGTTGCCGAGCAGGCTGGTGCCGCGGTCGCCCTGGTGGCGGGCGGCGTCCTCACCCTCCTCATCCTCGGCGCGACGCTGGTCGCCAGAGGCGAGATCTCGTCGATCACGCTCGACGCCGAGGGGCGGGTCGCCGTCCCGGCCCTGAAACCTTCCTCGCCGGGGGCGCCTCAGGGAGGGTAGCGGGCCGGCCGAACCGATCGGCGGCGCGGAGGCCGAAGGGCCGGCCCGTTCTTCACGGAGGACCCCGACCCCATGGATCGGATCGCAACCCGGATCGTCCGCGGCGCTGGCGTCGCCGCGGTCTCGATCTTCCTCGTTGCCAGTGCCGTGTTCGCGGGTAACGCGATCGTGGCTCCGGACGCCGGCCGCAACGCGGCCCCGGCGGCAGCCTCGGCCGAGCCCGAGGCGACCGTTCAGCCCGGCGCTACGGCCGAACCCGGCGCCACCCCGGAGGCCGTGGAGACGCCCGAGGCGTCCGAAGACCTCGAAGCAGCTGAAAGCCCCGAGCCGGCTGAGACGCCCGAGGCGTCCGAGGGCGCCGAGACGGAGTCGAGCGAGAGCGACGACCACGATGCCGGCGAGGTCGAGGACGGGAGCGACGACAGCGCCAGCCCCGGTCCGGCTGCCTCGGCCGAGCCGGGAGACGATGGCGCGGCCGACCACGCGACCGCCTCGCCGGAGCCGGGCGACCACGGCCGCGGCGCAACGCCGGAGCCGAGCACCTCGCCGGAGCCGGGCGACGACCTCGGCGCCTCCGGCGGCGGCGCGGGCGGCTGAGAGCACCACGAGACCGGAAGCCAGGCCGGGCCAGGGCGGCGGAGAGTCAGCGTCGATGCGCCAGGTGATCGTTGAGGGGTATCGTCGGGGCTACCACCGCCCGTGGCCCGACCGGGCGGCCTGCCGCCGGGAGGCCGAGCGATCGACCCTGTCACGAACTCGCGCCGCGATGTCGCCGACCGCAACCTCGCCGACGACGAGGCGCGCGTCGCCGTGGCGTCGGTGCTCGCCGGCGACCGCGACGCCTTCCGCGTTCTCGTCGAGCGCGAGTCGCGCTCGGTGGTGCGCACCTGCTACCGCATCCTCGGCGATCTCCACGAGGCCGAGGACGCGGCCCAGGAGGCGTTCGTGATCGCCTACCGGGCGCTGGGGACATGGCGCGGGGAGGGGCCCTTCGGGGCCTGGCTCTCGCGAATCGCGGTTCGCATCGCCGTCCGCCGATCGGGCCGGCGGCGGTCTGTCGCCTGGATCGACCCGCGTCCGCCCGACGGAGGAGACCGCGGGAGCGGTGGCTGGGTCTCGGAGGCGGCGCTGGTGCGGTCCATGGGCCACGCCCCCGACCCTGCCCTGCTCGCGGTGCGGGCCGAGCGGGCTGCCGCCATCCGGTCGGCCGTGGCCGGCCTGGATGATCCTTATCGCGAGGTCGTCGCGATGCGCTTCTTCGCCGACCTGTCGCTGGCCGAGATCGCGGCCGCGAGCGGGCGGCCGCTGGGCACGGTCAAGACGCACCTCCACCGCGGCCTGGCCCGCCTGCGCCGCGACCTCGAGACGCGGGGAGCCCCCTGATGGCGGGCAACCGGTTCCGCCCCGACGAGCTGGCCGGCGCCACCGACACGGCGCCCGGCGGCGAGCGTCCGGCCGAGGAGGCCGGCGTGCTGGCCATGGCCAGGGAACTGGAGTGGCTCGCGTCGAGCGACGAGGTCGGTCCCTCGGCCGGTTTTGAGGACCGAGTCATGGCCGCGCTCGCGGCCGAGCCCGCTCCCCGTCCGCTGGCGGCCGCGGCAGGCGCGGCCCGTCGTGGCCGTCCGGGGGCCTTCCTGGTTGCGCTGCGCGACATGTGGCGGGTGGCCTGGACGGGTGGCCGTCCGCTGGCCGTGCGCGCCCCGGCGATGGCGATCGTCGTCCTGCTGCTCGTCGCCTCGATCGGGCTCGGCGGGCTCGGAGCGGCGGGGGCGGTCGCCCTGCTCGGGCCCCGGGAGTCGCCGGCTGTCACGCCCACGCCGGTCACCGCATCGCCGTCCCCGGCCACGCCCAGCCCGAGCCCGTCGCCGACGCCGACGGTCTCGCCCACCCCCAGCCCGAGCCCGTCGCCGACTGCCTCTCCCGGCGAGTCGCCCGAGCCATCGGAGACACCGGAGCCATCGGAGACGCCTGAGGCGTCGGAGACCGAAGGGTCGGGTGGGCTCGCTGCCGCCACGCCCGAGCCGGCCGCGACGCGGGAGCCGGCGGCAACACCGAGGCCGTCGGCCTCGACGGACGCCGGGGAGACGCCCGAGCCGACCCACACGCCGCGCCCGACCGAGACGCCGAAGCCCTGAGGCGGGCCGGATACGCTGCCCGGCCGGCGGCCGTCCGAGCGAGC
>JAGDMV010000150.1 GCA_017860675.1 Chloroflexota bacterium | reverse complement strand
ATGACGGCGATGCCGATGTACTTGCCGACCCGGGCGATCTCGATCTGAAGCGGGGTGTCGCGCGTCGGAGCCGCGGCCACCATCCCGGCGATCCGGCCCATCTCCGTCTTCATCCCGGTCGAGGTGACGACCGCCCGCCCGCGGCCGAAGGTCGCGACCGTCCCCGAGAAGACCATGTTGATCCGATCGCCCACGCCCGATTCGACCTCGACCGGAGCCGGGTCCTTGGTGACCGGCTCGCTCTCGCCGGTCAGCGGGGCCTCCGCCGTCTGCAGGGCCGTCACCTCGAGCAGCCGCGCGTCGGCCGACACGGCGTCCCCCGCCTCGATGAGCATGACGTCGCCGGGGACGAGCTCGGGCGAGGGGATGCGCCGCTGCCGCCCGTCGCGGACGACGCTGGCGGTCGTCGTCGTCATCTCCCGGAGGGCCTCGACCGCCTTCTCGGCACGATCCTCCTGGACGTAGCCGATCACCGCGTTGACGACCAGGATGGCGATGATGACGATCGCCTCGAAGGGGATGTCCTCCGCGCCCTCGACGACCCAGACGATGAGCGACACCACGGTGGCGAAGATGAGGAGGAACACGAGGGGATCGTTGAACTGCTCGAGGAAGCGCTTCCAGGCGGGAACCGGCGGCTCGCCCTTCAGCTCGTTTCGCCCGTGACGGGCCAGGCGCTCGACGTGGCTGGCATGGGGCACGCGGATGGCGGCCGGCTCTTCGGGAGGGGGTGCGGCGGTCGTCGTGGTCATCGGCGGATTATGCCCATCGGCGCGTGGCCCTGCTGGCCCATCCCGCCCCTTGGGCGCGCATGCAGGCCGCGCGTCTGCACGGTTGTGAGCGCCACCGAGCAGCCCCGGCCGGGGCCCCGTGACCGCGGCTGACCGCCTCGACCCGCAGCGTATACTCGAGCGCAGGCCGGGTGGGTTGGCCATCCCCACCTCGACGCGCGCAGGAGACAGCCCCATGGTCACCCAGCAGCCCGTTGCGCCGGCCGCGGGCCCGTCCGCGGGAGCGGCCTTCGACCTCGACCGCCTGGTGTGCTTCTTCGAGGGCGACTACGTCCCGCTGGCGGAGGCCAGGGTCAGCATCATGACCCACGGCTTCCTCTACGGCACCGCGGTGTTCGAGGGCATCCGCGCCTACTGGAACGCCGACCATGGCCAGCTCTACGCGCTCCGGGTCAGGGAGCACGTCGAGCGGATGCGCGACAGCGCCCGGATCATGCTGATGACCGGCCTCCCGGCGGTCGACGAGCTCTGCGGGCAGGTCGTCGAGGTGCTCCGGCGGAACGGCTTCCGCGAGGACGCCTACGTCCGGCCGTCCGTCTACAAGAGCACCCGGGCGATCGGGGTGCGGCTCCACGCGCTCGAGCATGCCTACTACATCCTGTCGATCCCCTTCGGCGATTACGTCGACACCGCGGTCGGGGTCAGGATCGGGACCGTCTCGTGGCGGCGGACCGGCGACGTCAGCATCCCCTCGCGGGCCAAGATCGTCGGCTCGTACGTCAATCCGGCGTTCTCGAAGACCGAGGCGATGCTGAACGGCTTCGACGAGGCGCTGGTGCTGACTCACGACGGGCACGTCTCGGAGGGCTCGGCCGAGAACATCTTCATCGTCCGCGGGGGCCGGCTGCTGACGCCACCGGTGAGCGACGACATCCTCGAGGGCATCACCCGCGCCGGCATCATCGAGATCGCCGCCGACCTGGGCATCCCGCTCGTCGAGCGCTCGATCGACCGGAGCGAGATCTACATCGCCGACGAGGCCTTCTTCTGCGGCACCGGCGCCCAGATCTCGCCGATCATCGAGGTGGACCACCGGCCGATCGGCTCGGGGGCCGTGGGGCCGATCACGGCACGGATCAAGGACCGCTACTTCGACATCGTCCGCGGCAACGTCCCGGCCTTCGCCCGCTGGCTCACCCCGGTCTACCCGGGTCGCCAGGGTTCCGCCCCGGGGCCCGCCCGGGTCTGACGGCCGTCAGGGCGCCGGCGGGGCCTGGTACTTCGGCGTCTTGGCGCCGACGATGACGACGATGTCGGCCCGCATCGCCGGGTCGGTGACCAGCTTGGGGGTCACCTTGAACAGCTTCTCGAGGAGCGCCACGGACGCGGGCATGCGGCTCTCGGCCCCGTTGTAGACCCGGATCACCGTCGTTGCAGGGCTGATGTCCGGACGCTGGTTCGGGGCGGAGGCGGCCAGACCGCGGTAATCGAGGTAGCCCGCCACCCTGCCGGCGCGTCCGACCTGCCCGGTGCCGTTGAGCACCCACACGGCGGCCCCTTCCTTGGCGACCTCCTGGCGGACCGCCTCGTCGCGCGGGTTGGCGTCGAAGGCGTTCGCCACTGCCGTACGGATCCGGGCGATGTCGGGGGAGATGAAGTAGCCGCGGGGCGCCTGCATCTTCGCCGTCCCGTAGTAGGGCGGCGCGAAGACGTAGGAGCGGACGTTGGCGATGTCGATCCTGCTGGCGAGCTCGAGGAGCTGGGGCAGCTTGTCGATCGGCACGTCCGTCTTGACAGTCTTCTTGGTGCTCTTCACCAGCTCCGGCAGGCGCTCGAGCAGGGTGGCGAAGTCCGCCTGGGCCCGGAGCGAGAGGATGACCCGCTGCTGGCGGGAGGAACGGTCGAAGTCGTTCGAGCCGTGGCGCGAGCGGGCGTAGATCAGCGCCTCGGCACCGGTCATGTGGCGGATCCCGGTCGGGATGTAGACCCGGAGCGCGCCCCGGTCGCCAGGGTAGTAGTCGTCGACGACCGGCATCTGGACGTTGATCGTCACCCCGCCCATGGCGTCGACGACCTGCTTGAAGCCGTTGAAGTCGACCTCGACGAAATAGTGGATCGGGATCTTGTAGAGCGTGGACAGGGTCTTCTTGAGGGTCACGTACCCGCCGCCCGGGAAGAGGTCCTTCCGTGCCTTGGCCTGCTGGTAGAGGCCGTTGATCTTGCCGGCGTAGACGCTGCCGAACACCGACCGGGCGGGGATGTTGGGCAGGGGGACGTCCACCACGTCACGCGGCAGGCTGAACATCGCCACCTGGCGCGTGTTCGGGTCGATGCTGGCCACGATCAGCGTGTCGGTCAGCGACCAGTTCGCCTTGGGCCGCTTGTCCGAGCCGATCAGCAGGACGTTCAAGCGGCCGGTGCCGTTCCAGGCCGGCAGGCTGGGCTCCTCGGCCGGCGGCAGGCTGGCGCTCGGGTCCAGCGTCGGCAGCGGCGAGAGGGTCTCGACCGGCGGCTCCGTCTCCTCGGCCGTGGCGCCCGGGCTTGCCTCGACCGATGGCTCGGGCACGTCCTCGTCGCAGGCGCTCCCCGAGCAGAAGATGCTGGTCGTGTCGATGGCCAGCAGGTTGTAGTTGGCGAGGGCGACGTGCGAGCCGGCCATCACCAGGATGACGGCCGCCAGGCCGGCGATCGACAGGGGTGCGAGGCTCCCGCGGGCGGGCCCGATGCCGATTCGACTGGCCGTGGTCCGGCCTCCCTCCACGACGCGGTTCGTGTAGGCGACGACACGGTAGGCATCGATCGCCGCCACCAGCCGGTACAGGAAGGCGAGGAGGTTCGCCCCAAGAAGGGCGATCAGCATCTCGCGCGAGGCGAGGCCGATCAGGTCGATCCCGAAGTTCAGGACCATGCTGACGCCGAGGGCGAGGACCAGGAGCGGCGGCGCGGCGAAGGCCAGCGCCCGGGCCCAGGCCCTCGCGTAGGCGTGGCCCAGCCCGGGGAACAGGAGCGACAGGAAGGCGGCCGCGAAGGCCGAGCGGGCGCGCTCGCGCGTGGCAGTCGGCGTCGTCATCGCACGCTAGGATACGCCCGGATCCGCCAGGAGGTTCCCGGCGCGTCCCGACACTCACCGTCGCCGCCACGCCGCTGCCCCTGCCGGATCCACGCCGGCTGGCCGAGGACCGCGAGGGACATGTTCGCCGCCGTCAGCAGCAAGCCCGACCTGATCGCCCAGGAGCACGAGGTGCTCGCCCTCTGGCGCGAGCGCCGGACGTTCGCCCGGCTGCGGGCCCAGGTCGCGGGTGGCCCGCGCTGGAGCTTCCTCGACGGGCCGATCACGGCCAACAACCCGATGGGCGTCCACCACGCCTGGGGCCGGACCTACAAGGACCTCTACTGCCGCTACCACGCGATGCTCGGCTGCGACCAGCGCTGGCAGAACGGCTTCGACTGCCAGGGACTCTGGGTCGAGGTGAACGTCGAGCGTGACCTGGGCTTCACCAGCAAGCGCGACATCGAGGACCACGGCATCGCCGAGTTCGTCAGCCTCTGCAAGCAGCGGGTGCTGACCTTCGCCGCCCGCCAGACCGAGCAGTCGATCCGGCTCGGCTACTGGATGGACTGGAACGACCCGGACGAGCTCACCCGGCTGCGCGACCTGCTGGCGGTGGAGCCCGGCCGGCTCGTCACCGTCGACGGGCCGCACGGCCCGGTGACCGACACGGTGGAGATGCTCGTCGGCCGGCTCGGGACGCGCGACCTGGGCGGCTCGTACTTCACCTTCAGCAACGAGAACAACGACCTGATCTGGGGCTTCCTCGCCGAGTGCCACCGGCGCGGCTGGCTGTACAAGGGCCACGACACGATGCCCTGGTGCGCCCGCTGCGGGACGGGCATCAGCCAGCACGAGATGACCGAGGGTTACCAGGAGCGCGAGGATCCCGGCCTCACGATCCGCCTGCCGCTCGTCGACCGGCCCGGCGAGGCGCTGCTCGTCTGGACGACGACCCCCTGGACGCTCACCTCGAACGTGGCCGCCGCCGTGGGGCCGGACCTCCGCTACGTCAAGGTCCGCCAGGGCGAGCACCTCCACTGGCTCGGCAAGGGGACCCTGCGCACGGCGCTGGCGGGACCGTTCGAGGTCCTCGAAGAGCGCGCCGGCCGCGAGCTGGTGGGCTGGCGCTACGTCGGCCCGTTCGACGAGAAGCCGGCGATCCGGGCGGCTTTCGCCGCGGGCGGTGCCGATGGCCGGCCGTACGAGCACCGGGTCGTCGTCTGGGACGAGGTCGGCGAGGAGGAGGGGACCGGCATCGTCCACATCGCCCCCGGCTGCGGCGCCGAGGACTTCGCCCTGGGCAAGGCGCTTGGCCTGCCGATGATCGCGCCGCTCGACGAGAACGGCATCTTCGGCGATGGCTTCGGCTTCCTGGCGGGGCAGGACGTCCGCTGGGTGACGGAGCCGATCGTGGAGCGCCTGCGCCACACCGGCTTCTTCTACCGCCTGGAGCGCTACACGCACCGCTACCCGCACTGCTGGCGCTGCGGCACCCCGCTTGTCTTCCGGCTCGTCGACGAGTGGTACATCAGCATGGGCCCGGTGTACGACCGGCCGCGCGAACAGCTGACCGCGGCCGAGGTGGACGCGAGCCTCCGCTACCAGATCATGGAGGCGGTCGACCAGATCCGCTGGATCCCGTCGTTCGGCTACGAGCGGGAGATCGACTGGCTCCTCAACATGCACGACTGGATGATC
>JAGDMV010000149.1 GCA_017860675.1 Chloroflexota bacterium | reverse complement strand
GAGATCTACACTGACGTGCGGGGCATCTACACGGCCGATCCCCGGCTGGTGCCGGAAGCGCGGCAGCTGCCCCTCATCGGCTACGAGGAGATGCTCGAGCTCGCCCACCAGGGCGCGCAGGTCATGCAGGTCCGGGCGGTCGAGCTCGGCTGGGTGAACGGGGTCGAGATCGAGGTGCTGTCCTCGTTCGAGGACGCGCCCGGCACCCTGATCACGGAGGATCCGCACGTGGAGCAGCGCAACAAGGTCCGGGGCCTGGCCCACGACCGGAACGTGGCCAAGGTCACCCTGGTCCAGGTGCCCGACCGCCCGGGCGTGGCCCGCTCGGTGTTCGCTCCGCTGGCCGACGCCGGGATCGTCGTCGACATGATCGTCCAGAACGTCGGCCACGGTGGCCGCACCGACATGAGCTTCACCGTTCCCCGGGGCGACCTCGCCCGGGCCAAGCGCGTCCTCGAGCCGGTCGTGCGAGACCTGGGCTTCCAGGAGATGACGACCGACAGCTCGATCGCCAAGGTCTCCATCGTGGGCGCCGGCCTGCACAACGCCCCTGGCTATGCCGCAGCGATGTTCGGGGCGCTGGCCGACGCGGGCATCAACATCGAGCTGATCACGACCTCCGAGGTCCGGATCACCTGCACGATCGCCGAGGACGACCTGGAAGGCGCCCTGCAGGCCCTCCATGCCGCCTTCGAGCTGGAGCGCCCGGAGACGGCCGAGGCAGGGGCAGCAGGCGCCAGGACGCCTTGACGGGCTTCATCTCGCGTCGCGAGCACCTGGCGGTCGTCGGCTCGACCAACGACGTCGTCCGCGACTGGCTGACCGCCGGCGTGCCCGAGGTGTGCGTGGCGGTCGCCGATGTCCAGCTGGCCGGACGTGGCCGCAACGGCCGGACCTGGGTCGCTCCGGCCGGGACAAGCCTCCTCCTCTCGATCGGCACGCGACCGGCCTGGATCGCGCCCGGTCGAGCATGGCGCGTGCCCGCGACGGCGAGCCTGGCCATGGCCGAGGCGGCCGAGGTGGTGGCCGGCCTGGCGCCGGGCACCATCCGCCTCAAGTGGCCGAACGACCTGGTGGTCGCGGGTGAGCACGTCGCCGGGGCCCGGTCCCGGTGGCCGCAGGCCACGAGCGACCGGCCGGACGTCGCTCCCGTCCTCAAGCTGGGCGGCGTGCTGGCCGAGTCGACCGGGCTCGGCGGCGACGAGCCGCGCCTCGTCGTGGGACTCGGCGTGAATGTCGACTGGGAGGCTGACGCCTTCCCGGCGGATCTCGCCGCGTCGATGGCCAGCCTGAGGCTCCTCGCCGGGCGGCCGGTCTCGCGCGACGAGCTCCTGGCGACTTTCATCGAACGCCTCGAGCGTGGCCTCGAACCGCTTCGCGACGATGGGCGCTTCGCCCTCGACGAGTGGGCCGTCCGCCAGCTGCTCCCCGGCACCGTCGTGCAGCTCGAGGGGAGCGGCGACGCCGACGGGGAGTGGCTCGTCGTCGCCGTCGACGCGGAGGATGGGGCGCTGGTGGTGGCCGACGCGACCCTCCCCGGCGCCGAGCGTCGCGTCGTGGCCGGTGAGGCTGTCCACGTACGCTTGGCAGCCGGTCGGCGAGCTGATCACGCCGCCATGCCAGCCGGTGGCATCCCTGCTGCCCCTGCCGCCCCGGGCGCCGCCACCGCCCCGGCCGTCACGGCCGGCGGTCGGGTGTAACGGAAGGGGGTCGGCGGTGTTTGGACGGAGTGGAGGTGCCGCGCAGCCGGGTCGAGCTGGCCGCGTGGTCGCCCTCGACCGCGACCGGGCCCTGGTGCGGGCCGCCCAGGCTGACCCGGCGCGCTTCGAGGCGCTCTACCGCAAGTACCTGGCCCAGGTCTACAGCTTCGCCTACTGGGAGCTGCGCGACCACCACGAGGCGGAGGACGTGACCGAGCGGACCTTCCTGGCGGCGCTCGACGGGCTGCCCCGCTTCCGCGAGGAGGCGGGCGTCGACCCGTCCAATCCCGAGGCGAGCACCTTCCGTGTCTGGCTCTTCCGGATCGCCCGCAACGCCATCGCCAACGAGCAGCGGCGGCGCCGGCGCCGCGCGACGGCACCCCTCGAAGCGGCCGCCGGCGTGGCCAGCCCCGGTGACGTCGCCATGCGGGTCGCCACCCGGGCCGTCGCGTCGGAGGCCTGGGCCGCGGTCGATCGCCTGCCGGACGACCGGCGGCGGGTGGTGATCCTGCGCTTCGTCGAGGAGATGAGCACGGCCGAGATCGCCGGGGTGATGGGTCGCTCCGAGGGGGCGGTCCGGGTGCTGCTCCACCGGGCGCTGCGCGCCGTCGCCCGCGAGCTCGAGGCCAGCCGATGACGACGTTCCGGGCCGGCGTCCGCGACGACGAGGCCATGCTCGTCGACCGCTACCTGGAGTCGATCCTCGAGGCCGCCGAGCGGCACGCCGTCGACGCGCCGGCCGATCCAGCCCTGGACCCGGCCCTGCGCGCGACCGTTCGCCGGCTGCGCGAGGAGCTCGTCCGTGCCCACCCATCGTTCCGCTTCGAGGAGCGTCTCGGTCGAACGCTGGCGGTCGCCGCCGGGCGGTCGCCCCTCGCCGCGGCCGTCGGGGCGGAGGGCATGGGCGCCGTTGTCCCGCTCGCCCCGGGCGATGGCTTCATCGACCCTGACCGGCTGGCCCCCGGCGTCGAGCGGTCCCGACCGGCCGTGGCCCGGCCGCTGGTCATCGGCGGCGCGCTGACCTCGGCCGCCATCTCGCTGGCCGGGGCATGCCTCGTCGCCTGGCGCGTCTCGCGCGGCTCGCGGGTGGCCGGCTGATGCCGCTCAAGTTCCCCTTCCGGGCCCGTCGGGAGTCGTATCCACCCGACCTGTGGACCCAGTGCCCGGGCTGTGGCCAGATGCTCTTCAACAAGCACCTCGACCGCGACCTGCGGGTGTGCGCGGCGTGCGGTCACCACTTCCGCCTCACCGCCACGGCGCGGCTGGCCCAGCTCCTCGATCCCGGCACGTTCTCCGAGCGCGACGAAGGGCTGATCCCCGTCGACCCGATCTCCTTCGTCGATTCGCGGGCCTACGCCGACCGGCTCGAGGCCGCCCGGACGGCCACCGGCCTGCGCGATGCCGCCGTCTGGGGGTTCGGCTCCATCGAGGGCCGGCGGGTGGCGATCTGTGTCCTCGACTTCGGCTTCATGGGCGGCTCGATGGGCTCGGTGGTGGGGGAGAAGGTGGCGCGGGCCGCCGAGGGCGCCCTGGCCGAGAGCCTGCCGCTGATCATCGTCTCCTCGTCGGGCGGGGCGCGGATGCAGGAGGGCACCCTGGCCCTCATGCAGCTGGTGATCACCCTCGGCGCGCTCGATCGCCTGCGCGCGGCCGGCGTCCCCTTCGTGTCCGTCATGGCCGACCCAACGACCGGCGGGGTGTTCGCGTCGTTCGCCTCGGTCGGGGACGTGAACCTGGCCGAGCCCAACGCCCTGATCGGCTTCGCCGGCGCCCGCGTGTCCGCCGGCACGATCGCCGACGAGCTGCCCCCCGGCTTCCAGCGCAGCGAGTTCCTGTTGAGCCACGGCTTCATCGATCGCATCGTCCATCGTTCGGCGCTGCGCGCCGAGCTGGCCAGGATCCTCGGCTACCTGGCCCCGGCGGGCGGCGGCAGCGGGTCGGGAACCAGGGAGGCCAGCCGTGGTTGACCGTCTGCTCGGCCTCGCCAAGCAGGCCGAGCACCCGCCGCAGGCCGCCCCGGCGGCGCCGCCCGACCCTCGCGCCACGGTGTGGGCGAGCGTCCAGCTGGCCCGCAACCCGCGCCGTCCTCATACCCTCGAGCTGCTGGCCGAGCTGGCGAGCGAGTTCGCCGAGCTCCACGGCGATCGCCTGTTCGGCGACGACGGCGCGATCGTCGGCGGGCTCGCCAGGATCGACCGCTTCCGGGTGGTGGTCGTGGGGCACCAGAAAGGTTCGGACACGGAGGAGAACATCCGCCGCAACTTCGGCATGGCCAAGCCGGAGGGCTTCCGCAAGGCGATCCGGCTGTTCGAGCTGGCGGAGCGGTTCGGGCTGCCGGTGGTGACGTTCGTCGACACCCCCGGCGCCTATCCCGGGGCGGAGGCCGAGGAGCGGGGCGTGGCGGAGGCGATCGCCCGCTCGATCGGCGCCATGACCCGGCTGCGGGTGCCGATCGTGTCCGTGATCACCGGCGAGGGCGGTTCGGGCGGGGCGCTGGCCATCGCCGCCGGCGACGTGGTGATCGCCCTGGAGAACGCGGTCTACTCGGTCATCAGCCCCGAGGGCTGCGCCTCGATCCTGTGGCGCACGCCCGAGAAAGCCGCCGATGCCGCCCTGGCGATGCGCATGTCGGCCCGCGACCAGCAGGCGCTCGGGGTGGTCGACGTGGTCGTGAGCGAGCCGGGCGAGGGCGCCCACGTCGACCCGGCCGAGACCGCCAGGCGGCTGCGCGCGGTCATCATCGAGTACCTCACCACGCTGGCCGCGACCCCGCCGGACGAGCTCGTCGCCCTCCGGGCGCGTCGCTACCGCTCGCTCGGCGCCTTCCAGGACCTAGGTCCGGGACCGGAGCCAACCCCCGTCGAGCGGCCCGGGCTGGCCGACCGTCTGCGCCGGGCCTTCGAGGCCGGCAGTCGCACCCTCGGCGACACGATCGGCGGGCGGACTGTCGGCGGCCGTGACCAGCGGGAAGACGTTGGCAGGCTCCAGGAGGACGACGAGTGACCGAAGACCTTCGGACCTCCGGACCCGGCGCCGTCGAGCCGGACGACCGCGACCCGGCCGCCAGGCTCGCCGCCCACGCCCAGATCGCCCGGCTGGCCGACGGGCTCCTGCCTGCCCTTGT
>JAGDMV010000148.1 GCA_017860675.1 Chloroflexota bacterium | reverse complement strand
GCCTGCTGGACGCGCTCCTCGCCGAGCGGGCCGCCGCCGGGCTGTCCGTCCCGAAGGTGTTCGAGCGTGACCTGGCCGAAGACCACGAGGCCGAGCGAGCCTTCCTCGAGCTGATCCCAGTGCTCGAATTCGGCGACCGGCGGCTCGTGCTGGCCCTGCGCCCCGAGCCGATCCGGGCCTTCCTGGCCGAGGAGCTCGACGCCCGCGAGGCTGTCGGCCCTGGCCCCATCGCCTCGTGAACCCCGCCGACGTCACGGTCCTGCTCGCCGTCGCGGCCGGGCTTCTCTCGTTCCTCTCGCCCTGCGTGCTCCCGCTGGTTCCCGCGTACGTCGGGCAGCTGACGGTGGTGGCGGTGGCGTCCGGCGCGCCGGACGCACGGCCGTCGCGCTGGCTGGTGCTGCGCCATGCCATCGCCTATGTCCTGGGCTTCGGGCTCGTGTTCACCCTCCTTGGCGTGGCCGCCAGCATCGTCGGCGGCGCGCTGCTGGACGTCCTGCCGGTGCTCCGCACGGCAGGTGGGATCCTGCTCATCCTGCTGGGGTTGAACCTGGCCGGGATCCTGCCGGTCCCGGTCTTCGGCGCCGCCTGGCGTCCGCTCGACGCCGGGGCCGCGGGCTCGGTCGCCACCGCCGGCGGCAGCGCCGCAGTGGCACCAGCGGACGGGGCCGACGCCGACCCGGGCCTCGGGCAGCGCCTCGGCGGGACGATCGTGTCGGGCCGCGGCGGGCTGCTTGCCTCGTTCGGCCTTGGCGTCGTCTTCGCGGTCGGCTGGACACCCTGCATCGGGGTGGTGCTGGGTGCGATCCTCGCCATGGCCGCCGATAGCGGCACGACCCTCCAGGGCGGGCTGCTGCTCGCCGCCTACTGCCTCGGCCTCGGCCTCCCGTTCCTTGCCATCGGCGTCCTGTACGACCGCGCCCCGGCGATCGTGCGGCCGCTGGTGCGCCACGGCCGGGCAGTGTCGTTCATCGGCGGCATGCTGGTCGTGGCGGTCGGGGTGGCCCTCGTCCTCGATTGGCTGAGCTGGATCAGCCGGCTCGTCCCGTTCACGGTGTAGGCCGCGCCGGGCGCCACCGACGGCGGGCCGCCCGCGTCAATGCGGGGGGGTCAGATCGGCTGCCAGGCGAAGCGATCGCCGTCAGGCACCAGGTGGCCGACCGGCTTGCGGCGCTCGTGCGAGAGGACGATCGTCCAGCCCTCCGCGGCCGCCCGGGCGAAGATCGCCGCCTTCTGGGCCACCGAGTCGAGGGGGAAGTCGTCGAAGGCGGTGATCCAGCGCGGGTTGGCGCTCCAGGGCCGCATCGCAATGTCGCCCAGGAAGGCGAGGGTGCGGCCGGGTGCGCGGACGATGATCGCCTGGTGGCCGTACGAGTGCCCGCCGGTGGGCACCGCCCAGACCCGCGGCACCAGCTCCACCTCGCCATCAGCCGCCCCGGCCTCGCCCCACTCGCGTACGAGGCGCAGCTCCGGCTGGTCGTAGCTGGCCACGATCCGGGGGTTGTCGGTCAGGGCGATCTCCCACTCGGCCCGCTGGGCCACGATGCGCGCGTTCGGGAAGGCGCGCCTGCCGTCGGCCCGCAGCAGCCCGCCGGCATGGTCGTAGTGGAGATGGCTCAGGGCGACGATGTCGATCGACGCAGGCTCGACCCCGGCCCGCTCGAGGGCCGGCACCACCGGCTCGCCGGCGAGCTCGCGCCAGGCGCGGCCACGCTCGTCGAGCCGCTCGCCGATGCCGGTCTCGACCAGCACGCGCCCGCCGGGCGTCTCGATCACCAGGATGTTGAGGGCCTGGAGCAGGCGGCCCTTCGCGTCGATCTCGTCGGCCACCAGGCTCTGCCACAGCACCCGAGGCACGGGCCCCAGGAGGGCGCCCGCGTCGGAGCGGAATGTGCCGGCCTGGACGAGCCCGACCCGGACGCCGCCGCCCAGGTCGGCCGACCAGTGGAACGCGTCGTTCATGGCCGCTCGGGTCGCTGGCCGGTGCCACCGGCACCGTGGGCCGGCTCAGGCTGCGGAGATGCATCGGGCCGGGGCGACGTGCCGCGCCGGCCTGCCTCGAAGTCGCGGTAGAAAGCCGACGCCGTCGGCTGGCTCTGGCCCTGGTACTTCGAACCCAGCTCCCGCGTTCCGTAGGGCCGCTCCACCGGGCTGGACATGCGGAAGAAGCTGATCTGCCCGATGCGCATCCCGTAGTAGAGGGCGATCGGCAGGTTGGCGACGTTCGACAGCTCGAGCGTCAGGTTGCCCTTCCAGCCGGGATCGACGTAGCCGGCGGTCGAGTGGATGAGCAGCCCCAGGCGCCCTAGACTCGACTTCCCTTCGAGCCTGGCGACCAGGTCGTCGGGCAGCTCCACCCACTCCAGCGTCTGGCCCAGCACGAACTCGCCCGGGTGGAGGATGAACGGCTCCTCGTCGTCCACCGACAGCAGCTCGGTGAGGTCCGGCTGCGGCTGGCGGACGTCGATGAAGGCGTAGCGGTTGTTGCGGAAGACCCTGAACGAGCGGTCGAGGTGGAGGTCCACCGACGACGGCTGCAGGTCGGCCGGATCGTAGGGCTCGATCCGGACCCGGCCCGAGGCCAGCTGCGCCCGGATGTCGCGATCGGCCAGCACGCTCACGGCCGCCCTCCCTCCTGGCCTCGCTCGGCGTACAGGCTGTCGACCTCGCGCTTGAGCGTCTCGAGATCCTCGAAGCTCTGGTACACGGAGGCGAAGCGGATGTACGCGATCTGGTCGAGCTCCCGCAGGCGGGCCATCGCCAGCTCGCCGATCCGGGCCGACTCGACCTCGCCCGAGCCCGACGCACGAAGCGTCGCCTCGATCTCGTCGGCCGCCCGATCGGCCGCCTGCTCGTCCACCGGCCGGCGAGTGAGCGCCTTGCGCAGCCCGGCCGCCAGCTTGTCACGGTCGAACTCCTGGCGGCTGCCGTCGCGCTTGACGACGACAAGCCGGGCGACCTCGATCCGCTCGTAGGTGGTGAACCGCGCGCCGCAGGCGGAGCACTCGCGCCGGCGCCGGATCGACCACGCGTCCTCAAGGTCGCGCGAGTCGATCACCCTGCTGTCACGCGCCTCGCACGCCGGACACCGCACCACACGCCTCCTGCCCGCTCGCTCCATCGCGAGACGGTGAGCTCGAACAGCCCGCGGGCCGAGGATACCAGCAGCGGCCCCGGCTACTGGCGGCGCGCCGCCGCAGGCGGTCGGGCGCGCTCTGCCTCGCGCGCGACTCGCCGGAGCGCCTCGCGCGCGTGGAGGAGGTTCAGGTAGCCGCGCTTGACCGACGTCTGGCCCTCCACCTGGCGCGGGCCGGGGACCCCATCGGCCAGGGCGTCGCAACCGTGGCGGACGACGTCGAGCGCCCGGCCACTCCGGGCCAGCTCCTCGACGAGGGTCGTCCTGAGGTCATGCATGCCGGGCGGCGGCCGCAGGGCCTCGCCCTCCTCCGAGTAACGGGCGACCGCGTCCGCGGCAGCATCGAGGTTCCCGCGGACTTCCTCCGGGTCGACCTGGTGGCGGCGCACTCGGTCGATCCGCTCGGCGACCTCGGTGAGCGAGACGTCGATCCGGGTGACGAGGTCGATCACCTGGCCCCTGAAGGCGTCGACCTCGCGGGTGTCGGCCATGACCCGGGCCGCCCGGTGCAGGACGAAGACGAAGGTGGCCGCCAGCACGACGAAGAGGACGAGTGGAACGGCGAAGAGGAGCGCCTCCACCGGCCCGCCTACGCTCCCGCCCGGCCCAGGACTCGTGCCCCGGCCAGGACGCGCACGTGACTCGCCGGCTGGCGGCCCCCGGCTGCCGCCCCCCGCCCGGCGTTGACGACGATCCCCACGCTGGCCCGAAGCCTCCCTGTCCCTCGCGGTCGCCTGACGCAACCGTCCTCGCTGATGGCCGGCCCGGCTCTCCCGCGGGACGATCCTAGCACCCTGCCGGACGCCGTCCGGCGCCTCTCCCGCCCGCAATAGCCCGCTGTCGGGCGCGGATGGCCCCAGATCGACCCGTGGCCTGCGGCGCCGAGCGTGAAGCCCGGGTGCAGCGTCGCCCCCGCGGGACGATCGGCCCGGCCGGTGGCGACCAATGCCCGGTGCGGGGCCACCCCGGCTGGCACTCGCCCACCTCGGGCGCGATGGCGGCCGGGTGTACTCTCTTGGTGGACCGGGCCGTCGCCGTAGGAGGCGGCCGGCACCGACGGGGGTGGTGCCATGGACCAGCAGCTGCTGCTCGCCCTCATCATCGCGGCGGGGGTCGGCGTGCTCGCATCGCTCGCCATCCTGCACCGCCGCAGGCGTGACTCGGCCGACGCCAGCCGGGAGAGCCCCATCGCGGCCCCCCGCGAGGGCGTGAAGCTCTGCCCCTCCTGCGCGGCCGAGAACCTCTGGACGGACTCACGCTGCGTTCGCTGCGGGCGAAAGCTGCCGGACGCGCAGCGCGCGGTCTGGTAAGGGAGCGCGCTCGGGGAGCGAACCCGGCCGCGCGAGCGTGAGCCCGGTTGGGCACCACGACCGGGGAGCAGAACCGCGCCCCGGCCCGGGCGGTCAGCACCGGTCAGCTTCCCGGCGTGCCCTGTCGCTCGTGCTCGAACGGCCCCGAGAGCGTTGCCAGCGCGTGGTCGAGGAGCGGCTCCACGACAGCCAGCGACTCGATCGCCCCGCGCGGGCTGCCCGGCAGGAGCGAGTGACGGGCTGCAGCCTCCACCACGGCGGCCGAGATGGCGGCGACGTCGTCGGCGACCAGCCCGCGCTCGACGGCGAAGCCGAGCTCCGCAAGGCGGGCCGCCAGGGCCGCGCCGGACGCGTCGATGCGCTCGCCCGCCGCTCCCCGGTCGCTGACGGTCAGCACGAACGCGCTCGCTCCGGGCATCGTTCAGGGCCTCCGCCGCGAGACCGGCCGGCTCGATCCCCGCGCGGCCCGGGGTCGGGCAGGGGCGTGAACCGGCTCGGTCGCCGGGCGCTCCCACGTCCCGCTCTGGCCGCCCGACTTCGACACCAGCCGCAGGTGGCGGATCTCCACGCCGCGCTCCACGCCCTTGACCATGTCGTACACGGTCAGGGCGGCCACGGCGGCTGCAGTCAGGGCCTCCATCTCGACGCCCGTCGGCCCGGTCGTGGCCGCCTCGGCCCGGATCCGCAGGGCGGACGCGGCCCGGTCCGGGGTCACGGCCACCGCGACGTCGGTGAGCGGGAGCGGGTGGCAGAGGGGGATGAGCTCGGCCGTCCGCTTGGCGGCCATCACCCCGGCCATCTCGGCCACCGTCAGGACGTCGCCCTTGGGCCCAGCCCCATCGATGACCAGGCTGAGCGTCTCCTGGCTGCAGCCGACCTCCGCTTCGGCCGCCGCCCGGCGGGCAGTCGCCGGCTTGGCCGACACGTCCACCATGCGCGGCCGCCCGCCGCGATCGACATGGCTGAGCCGCCGTCGCTCCGCTCGTCTGGGCTGTTCGTCCATCGCGTCCTCCCGTTCGGCGATTGTCCCACGGGTCCGGCGACGCGGCGGTGCGAACGCGGCGCCCATCGGTACGTCCCGGTTCGCGCGAACGCGGCCCTCCTACCCGCCGTCGCGGGCCGCCTCGGCGCGCGCACCGATCGCCCGACCTGCCGCGTAGCGGGTGAGCAGCCCGACGAAGCGGCCCCCGTCGAGCACCGGGATGGCGTCGGAGCGGGTTGCCCCGAGCACGGCGACCGCCGCCGCCAGGTCGTCGGCGGGCGCGACCGCCGGCAGGTCCGCCAGCGGGACCATCGCCTGGACGGCCCGGGTCGTGCCCCGCTCTCGCTCGTCAACCCGGCGCAGGTCGCGGAGGCCGATCACGCCGAGGACGTCGTCCGGCCCGCCCACCGGCAGCGCGGTGAGCTCGCCCGGCCCCTCCAGGCGGAGGGCGAAGGCGTCCACGGTCGCCGCCGGCGGCAGGAACGGCAGGCCGCCCTCCATCACCTCGCTCACCTTCATCCCGGCGATCGCGATCTCCAGCTCCTGCTGGCGGGCCGTCGTCCGGGCCCCGGTACGCAGGAACAGGCCGAGCAGCACGACCAGCGCCCCGGACAGCGGGTTGAGCTGGACGAAGATGAGCACGCCGGCACCGGCCACTGCCCAGCCGATGGCCTGCCCGACGAGGCCCACCACCCGCTCCGGTCGGCCCCTCCCGGCCCCGCCCATCGCCACCAGCGCGCGCAGGCTCCGTGCCCCGTCGAGGGGCGAGACCGGGACGAGGTTCACCGCGGCCGTGGCCAGGGCGAGCAGGCCGACGACGATTCCGAGCTCGGCCACGACCTCCGGCAGCAGGCCTGCAGCAGGGGCGAGAACGGCCGCCATGCCCAGCAGGGCGATCCCTCCGAGCGTGCTGGCGGCCGGTCCGGCGAGCGCCGTCGCCAGCTCGGCCGGCGGCCGGCCGCCACCGTCGAGCGGCGCCACGGCCCCGAAGGCATGGATCACCGCGTCGCGCGCCGGTACGCCGAGCCTCCTGCCGACGGCGACATGGGCGGCGTCGTGGAGGATGGTCACCCCGATGAAGCCGAGGCCGACCAGCACGGCGACGACGAGCCTGGCTCCATCGGGCCAGTCGGGTCGCCGGGCTGGCAGCTCGACGAACAGGACCGTCCCGACGAGGAGCAGCTCGAGGACGAGCCAGGAGGGGTGGAGCGCCAGCGTCGAGCCGGCGACGCGCCCGACGCGGAGCGGCCTCACCTGGACATCTCCGCCCGCCTGGCCAGCCAGGCAGCCGTGGCCCAGGTGGCCACCGCCAGGCCGAGGACGACGATCGCGATCGCCACGCTCGTCTCCGTCCAGAAGGAATACGGGAACAGCTGCACCATGCGCTCGGAGCGCGGGTCGAAGGTGTACGTCCCCTGGGCGAAGAAGAGCTGGTGGAACAGCTCGAAAGCGGTGTCGAACAGCAGCGCGAACGAGATGCCGACGGCGATCGTCCCGACCGCCAGCAGGATCGCCCCGGACGCCACCGCCCGCCAGTAGCGTGCCCGGTCGCCGGCCCGTGCCCGGGCCACCACGAGCACGATCGCAGCGAACGCGGCAAGTGCCAGGAAGACGAGCCAGACGGTGCGCACGTCAGCCATGTGGCCGCGCTCGCGGGCGTTGAAGACCGGCTCGTCGCGCATCTCCTGGGCGAACGTGCCGGGGCCCAGATAGACCTCGACCACGACCGAGTCGGTCACCACCCGGACCTCGGGCGGCGTCCAGCCCGTCCACAGGTCGGCCCGGGCCCGGCCCTGTTCGAAGCCGACCCAGACCGGGTTGAAGAAGACGAGGATGGCCACGGCCACGAGCACGACCACCGTCGCCAGCGCGACGACGATGCCGGGCAGGCGTGCCCGGACACGGCCGGCCACGGGCGCGGCCGCAGGAGCAGGTGGGCCCGCGCGCCCAGACGCCGGCGCTGCCGCGCCTGCCGGTTCGGGGGTGCCTTCGACGGTCGCTGGCACGGGTCGGCGAGTCGCCTCCAGATCCTGCGGGATGGCGGCCATTCTACGGCCACCACCCGCGAGCGCCCGCGCGGGCCGACCGGGCGGCCGGCCCCGGCTGCCGCCCGTCCCAGCCTGCGGCCCGCCCGTCCAACGGCGCCGACAGCGGGCCGTTACCCTGTATGCGAACGCACGACTCGCGCACGGAGGGTCCGGTGGACTGGTTCCCGTTCGTCCTCTTCGCCCACGTTCTCGCCGCCATGGTGGCCGTCGGGGCGAACCTGACGTACGTCATCTGGATCCGCCTGGCGGGCCGCGACCGCACCCGGCTCACCTTTGCCATCGGCGGCATCCGCCTGCTGGACCGCCGCCTGGTCCTGCCCTCCTACGCCGTCCTGATCATCAGCGGCCTGACGATGGTGATCACCGGACGCGTCGCCTTCACCCAGCTGTGGCTGGAGATCGGCTTCGGCCTCTACGTCGGCCTCACCTACATCGCCATCATGGTCTTCAGCCCGGCCCTGCGCCGGCTGCTGGCGGCGGCCGAGGCCGACCCGCGCGGCGACGACTTCCTCCGCGAAGCCAAGTTCACCCGGCTCCTGTTCGCGATCTCCATCGGCCTGCTCATCGCCATCGCCGCCCTGATGGTGACCAAGCCGCTGCTCTAGAGCTCCAGGCCGGCCGCCTTCTCGCGGAGGAGCGCCCAGCAGCGCTCGACGTGGCGCCGCTCCGTCCGCAGATTGCCGATCGCCACCCGGATGGCGAACCGGTCGCCGAGCCGGGTGTGAGACAGGAACACTTCCCCCGTCGCGTTGACGGCCGCCATCAGGCGCTCATTGGCCGCGTCGAGCCGGGTGGCCACCTCCGGGTCATCCGCCTCCCCGGCGAGCGAGCGCGGGTGCCAGCGGAGGCAGACGGTCGAGAACGGGACCGGCGCCAGGCGCTCGAAGTCCGGGTCGGCATCCACCCATCCGGCCAGCTCGTTCGCCAGCTCGCAGTGGGTGGCGATTCGCCGTCGGAGACCGTCCAGGCCAAACCAGCGCAGCAGGTACCACAGCTTGAGGGCCCGGAAGCGGCGTCCCAGCTGGGGCGTGTACTCGCTGAAGTCGTGGACGGGCTGCTGCTGATCGAGCGTTCGCAGGTACTCGGGCACGAGCGAGAACGCCGCCCGCAGCATGTCCATGCGGCGGCTCAGCAGGAGCGAGGCGTCAAGCGGGGTGAACAGCCACTTGTGCGGGTTGACCACGATCGAGTCGGCGCGCTCCCAGCCGGCAAAGGCTCCCCGTCGCTCCGGCAGCAGGGCCACCGGCCCGGCGTAGGCGGCGTCGACGTGCAGCCACAGTCGCTCGCGAGCCGCGAGGTCGGCCAGCGCCGGGACGGGGTCGATCGAGGTGGACGAGGTCGTCCCGATGGTCGCCACGACGGCGATCGGCATGGACCCCGACGCCCGGTCGGCGGCGATCGCCGCCTCCAGCGCGTCGAGGCGCATCACGTACTCGTCGTCGACCGGGATGCGCCGGCAGCCATCCCGGCCGATCCCCAGCGTCATGCACCCCTTCTCGATCGAGCTGTGGGCTTCGGCCGACGCGTAGACAACGAGCCGCGCCACGTCCGGCCGGCCGGCGAGGCCACGGCGCGAGACGTCGAGCCCGGCCGCCTCGCGGGCCGCCGCCAGGGAGATGAGCGACGAGGTGGACGCCGTGTCGGTGATCAGCCCGTTGAAGGCAGGCGGAAGTCCGAGCGCCTGGCGGAGCCAGCTGACCACGACCTGCTCGAGCTCGGTCCCGACCGGAGACGTCCGCCACAGCATCGGGTTCTG
>JAGDMV010000147.1 GCA_017860675.1 Chloroflexota bacterium | reverse complement strand
AGTACGGCGCCCGGTTGGCCGACAGCTGGGCAGGCGAGACCTCGCCCTCGGGTGATTCGGTCGGCTCAGCCGTGGGCTCCGCAGTGGGTTCAGCCGTGGACTCGGCGGTCGGCTCAACTGTGGGCTCGGCCGTCGGTTCGGCGGTCGCGTCGGGCGACTCGGTGGGCTCGGCAGTCGGCTGAGCCGTCGGCTCCGCAGTGGGCACCGGGCTTGCATCGGGTGACTCGGTGGGCTCAGCCGTGGGCTCGGCGGTCGGCTCAACTGTGGGCTCGGGCGTCGGCTCCGGCGTCGCCGCCGGGACCGGTCGCGCCGTCGACAGCGTCAGCGTCGTGGTCGCCCCGGGCGCGATCGAGTCCTTGTTGATGACCGCCAGGTTGGCGGCCTGCGAGGTGCCGAAGGTGAGCGTCACCGGTGTCGAGCCGGTCACCCGGGGCGCCGACACGCCAGCGATGCGGGCGATCGGCACCTGGAAGTCGAGGAAGTAGGCTCCCGACCCATCGGAGACGCTGCGCGCGCCCGCCGACGAGCCGCTGAACGGGGTCGCGTAGACCTGAACGACCTCGTGCCCGGAGGGATCGGTCACGTAGACGTAGTCGGTCTTGGGCGACTTCCCATCCACGCCGACCGCGGCAGCGAGCGAACCGTCGACGCTGATCTGGACCACGGCCGCGGTCGAGCCGAAGCCGGCCGCCCCCGCAGGGTCGTCGGCAAGGCGGATGCGGAAGAAGATGTTCGACCCGTCCGAGGCGAGGAAGATGCTCGGCCGCGAGCCGGAGGGCGACCCGCTGGAGATGTCCGCATAGCCCGGGCTCTGGTCGCCGGCCGGGTCGGCGACGGGCGTCCCGTCGGACCATGTGTAGGCGGACCAGTGCGTCGGCCAATCGGCGGCCGAATCCCCGTGCGGGCTGGTCCCTGCCACGGCGACCGGCGCCAGCACGCCGCCGAGGAGGACAGCGCCGAACAGCGCAGCCAGGCCGGGTCGCCGAAGACGGGGGGAAGGGGAGCCCGCGGGGGGCTGCGACCGCGAGGGCCGCCACGATGGCGACCCAACGACGAAAGCCGGCATCAACCTCACCTCGAGAGTGGTGGCTGATCCGGTTCCTGGCGGCCGGGCGGTCCGTGGGCGGTCGAAGCGCCCCGAGGATCCCTGGCTTTGCGTCCCCGCCTCTCGACGGGTTTGCCTTGTTTCAGACCGATCCTGTGGCGACGGATCTCGTCGCCTCGTACGGGAGCAGACTGCGGGGCGAGGACGCTCCCGGCCATGCGCCCTTGGTACCGGTCGTTGACCGGGCGCACAGCCCGTTCAGCGGCCGACGTGGGTGCCACACCGCCGCATACCGGCGCGCAATGCACCCAGCCGCATCACGCAGGAGGGTGGCACCAGGCGAGCCCTGCGCTCAAAGGCCCAGCCGGCCGTGGACGCATCGGTCGCCCGGATAGTCCTGGCGCGACCCGCCCTACCGCCCGAAGCGCCTCGCCCGCTGCTGGTACGTCCGGATCGCCCGCAGGAAGTCGATCTCCCGGAACGCCGGCCAGTAGGCCTCGCAGAAGTAGTACTCGGAGAAGGCGCTCTGCCAGGGCAGGAAGCCCGACAGGCGCACCTCGCCGCTTGTCCGGATGATCAGGTCAGGGTCCGGTGAGCCGCGCGTGTACAGGTGCGACGCGAGCCGATCCGCGGTCAGCGCATCGGCGAGATCGGACGGGTTGGTCCCTTCGGCGACGAGCTCGCGGACGGCCGCCCGGCTCGCCTCGACCAGCTCGTCCCGACCCGAGTACCCGAGGGCCAGGTTGACGGCCAGCCCGGGCCGGCCCCGCGTCTCCGCCTCGGCCCGCTCGACCGCCTCGCGCAGGCGGTCGGGCAGGAGCTCGCGCCGGCCGATCACCCGGAGCGACATCGCCAGGCGACGTACCTTGTCCCGCGCCGCCAGCGCCTCGAGCGTCGAGGCCGCGATCTCGGTGATCGCCTCGACCTCCTCTGGGGACCGCTCCAGGTTCTCGAGCGAGAGCGCCCAGAGGGTGACCTCGCCGATGCCCAGGGCCGCGCACCAGTCCAGCAGCTCGATCGCCTTGTCCGCGCCGAACTCGTGGCCGGCCTTCGGCGAGGTGAGACCCACCTGGCGGGCCCAGCGCCGGTTGCCGTCCATGATGAGGGCCACGTGGTGGGGTACCGGCTGGGACAGGATCTCCGACCGCAGCTGCGCCGCGTACACCCGGTAGACGGGGGCCAAGGCCGCGTGCACCGCGATCCCGCCGAAGCCCCGGATCCGGGCCGCGACCCCCGTGCCGGGGCCGCCGACGTCGTGCGGCAGCTCCAGTGCGCCATTGCGGGTCTCGGAGACGGGCGGTTGCCGATCGGTCACGCCTGCATGGACCCCCGGCGGCAGCTCCGTGTGACGCTCACCCGTCGATCCGCTCCACGACCATGGCGATCCCCTGCCCCACCCCGATGCACATCGTCGCCAGGCCGAAGCGCCCGCCCGACCGGCGCAGCTCGTGGACGAGCATCGTCACCAGGCGCGCCCCCGAGGCGCCGAGCGGGTGGCCCAGGGAGATCCCCCCGCCGTTCGGGTTGACCCTCGCCGGGTCGAGCCCAAGCTCGTCGCAGCAGGCCAGCGACTGGCTGGCGAAGGCCTCGTTGATCTCGATCACGTCCAGGTCGGCGACGTCCAGCCCGGCCCGGCCCAGGACCTTGCGCACGGCCGGGATCGGGCCGATCCCCATGATCGAAGGCTCCACGCCGACAACCGCGCTGGCCACGATCCTGGCCATCGGCCGAAGGTCAAGGGCCCGGGCCCGCTCGGCCTCCACGAGGAGAACCGCCGACGCCCCGTCGTTGATGCCCGAGGCGTTGCCGGCCGTGATCGTGCCGCCGGCCTTGAACACCGGCCGCAGCCTTGCCAGCGCCTCCAGCGAGGTGTCTGCCCGGGGGTGCTCGTCACGGGCGACGACCAGCGGCTCGCCCTTGCGCTGCGGGATCGTGACCGGGACGAGCTGGGCGTCGAACCGGCCGGAGTCGATCGCGGCAACGGCCCGGCGGTGGCTCTCCAGGGCGAATGCGTCCTGGCGCTCCCGGTCGACCGACCAGCGCTCGGCCACGAGCTCGGCGGTGTCGCCCAGCGAGATCGTCCACTCGGGGTTCATCCTCGGGTTGACGAAGCGCCAGCCGAGGGTGGTGTCGACGAGGCTCTGCGTCTCGCGGTCGAAGGCCTTCTCCGCCTTGAGCAGGACGAAAGGCGAGCGGGTCATCGACTCGACGCCACCGGCGATGAAGACGTCGCCCTCGCCGACGGCGATGGCATGGGAGGCCGAGACGATCGCCTGCAGCCCGGAGCCGCACAGCCGGTTGACGGTGAGGCCGGCGACCTCGATCGGCAGGCCGGCCAGGAGGGCCGCCATCCGCCCGACGTTGCGGTTGTCCTCGCCCGCCTGGTTGGCGCAGCCGAGGATCACGTCCTCGATCGCGGCGGGGTCGATCCCGGTCCGGTCCACCAGCGCCCGGACGACGAGGGCGGCGAGATCGTCGGGGCGGACCGGGGCCAGCGCGCCGCCGTAGCGCCCGAACGGGGTGCGGACTGCGTCGACGATCCAGGTCTGGCGGAGGATGCGCTGAGGGGTGCTCATGTCCCGATTGTGCGCCCCAAGCGGCACCGGCGCAGGCGGAGCGCGGTCACCGGAGCGGGCCGATGTGCCCGGGATCCGCCGGACACCGGGCGGCGGCCGGCGCGCACAATAGGCGCAGCGGGAGGTGGGCGGTGGCGGAGCGCACGTTCGGGAGCGGAACCCTCGCCCTGGTCGAGGGCGACATCACCACGGTCGCGGCCGACGCCATCGGCAACGCCGCCAACGCCGCACTGGCCGGCGGCGGGGGCGTGGACGGGGCGATCCACCGCGCCGGGGGCCCGGCGATCGTCGCGGAGCTGCGTGCCCGCCACCCCTACGGCACCCCGACCGGGACGGCCGTCGCCACGTCCGCAGGGGAGCTGCCGGCCCGCTGGGTCATCCACGCCGTCGGTCCGCGCTGGCAGGGCGGTGGCCACGGCGAGCCCGAGCTGCTGGCCTCGGCCTATCGGTCCGTCCTCACGCTGGCTGCCGAGCTCGGGGCACGGACGGTGACCCTGCCCGCAATCAGCATGGGGATCTACGGCTACCCCGCCGCCGGTGGCGCCAGGGTGGCGGTGGAGACCGTGGCCGAGGCGCTGCGGGCCGGGGCGCCGATCGAGCGGGTCACCTTCGTCCTCCGGGGCCCGGAGATCGTGAATGCGTTCGAGGCGGCGCTCGCCGCCCAGCCCTGATCCGGGCGATACACGACGCCGGGCCGCGACGGGCGCGCCACGTCGGCGCCGGCGGTCAGGCCGGTACCGGCACCCCGCTGAACTCGACCAGCCGGCCGTCCACCGCCTCGAAGACACGCCGGTCGATCGGCTCGTCCGACTCGCCCGAGTACTCGAGCACGAAGGTCGCGAACAGGTCGGCGAACTCCGGGTCGTCGGCCATCAACGCGCCGGCCACGAGCATGTCCCGCTCCGGCAGGCCGACCAGGACGCGGTCACCGGGCCCGAGCGGACCGAGTCGCCGGGCGATCTCGTCCATGGATCCCGGCAGGAGGATGCGCGCCGCGTCCCAGCCATCGCCGGTGTCGGACGAGATGACCCGCCGCCGGCCGGACACCTCCTCCGACCATGGCGCGGTGGCGGACCAGGCTGCGAGGTTGGTGAAGGCCCGCTCGCGGACGGTCGCCCCGACAACCCCCCAGGAGGCGAGGTGGTCGCCGTTGACCAGGACACAGAAGGCGCCTGCGTCCATGGCGAAGGCGACGACGAGCCCGCACGGGCCATCCTCGACGAGCCGGTTGGTGTCGCCGGCGAACCGCCCCGGCGTGTCCACCTCGTCGAGGCGCAGCCCGCCCGTGCCCGCAGGCCGCAGGACCGGGAAGACGAGGTCTCCCGCGGCCGCCCAGTCGTGCCCTGGCGCGAGCGAGGCGGGCGGGGCATCGCCCTGGGGTGGCGCCTGCTCGAGCTGCAGTCGCGACGGATCGATGGCGTCGATCCGGCCGAGGGCATCGTTCATATCCGCCCGGGCCTCCCTGCCGCCCACATGGAGCACGCGCTGCTCGCGACCGCCCCCGGCGTACCGCGTGTCCGAACGGTAGCGCAGCGCTCCTTGCAGCGTACCTTGCGAACCGGCTCCGTGTTCGCCCGCGCCGTCGTCCGCCCGGTAGAATGCCGCCCAGACCGATGAGCACCCGTATCTCCGCGCTCGGCGACTGGGTCCGCGGCCATCGCGGGGTCGTCCTCGGGCTTGTCCTGCTGGTGGCCGTGCTCGCCTTCTGGCGGATGATCGAGCCGACCTACTCCGACGTGCGCGGCGCGCCGGCCGGAACCTGCTACGCCGAGAACCCGATCGTCGCCTCCGCCAACAAGGCGGGCGAGGTGCACCTCGTCGCCGGCACGACCCAGGCCCAGACGGTCGACTGCGCCAAGGAGCACGTCTGGGAGACGGCCGCGGTCACGAGCCTGCCCGATGCAGCCGGGACGGCCTATGGCCCCGACGCGGTGGCCGCAGCGGCCGAGGCGGCCTGTGTCGACGCCTTCGCCATCTACGTCGGCCGACCGCTCGAGGGATCCAGCCTAGCTGTCACCGCCCGCTACCCGATCAAGGAGGAGTGGGGCGGCCGGGAGCGGCGGGTCGTCTGCCTGCTCGTGGACCCGGTCGCCCAGTCGGTGACCGGGTCGCTCCGCGGGGCCAACCGCTAGGTCCGCCGCCCCGCCACGATCGCCGGTCGGGCGCGCCAGCGAGACCGCCGCCGGGTCCGCCCGGCTTCCGGGTCGGTCACCGCACCCCTGGCTCCGGTCGGTCCGGTGCCTCCGGCGGCGGCTCGGTCTCGGGGTTCCGCGCCCGTTCGGCATCACGCGCCACATCCGCGGTGACGCCCTTGGGCGCCACGAGCGGAGGCTTCCGCGTGGTCTGGGGCGGCTGGGCCACCACCAGCGCTTCGTACGCCCGCGGGTGCCCCGGAGCGGCCTTGCCGGCGCCCTCGCCGACGCTGTAGCTGTCCTCGTAGCCGCCAAAACGGTCGGAGGTCACCGCCGCGACCTGGTCCGACGGTGGGTTCGCCAGCTCGCGCGCCCGCCGGCGGCGCGCCTGGAGGACGGCCGCGCCGGCGATCCCGGCAAGGATCGCGGCCAGAGCGGCGATGCCCACCGGTGGGACGTCGAACCCGCCGCCTGTGCCTGGCCCTCCCGTCCCGGTGCCGCCGGTGTCGGTCCCGCCGGTCCCGACGGGGCCGACCACGGCCGGGCCGCCCTCCGGCGAGGACGAGCCAGCCTCGGGGGAGCC
>JAGDMV010000034.1 GCA_017860675.1 Chloroflexota bacterium | reverse complement strand
CCTGGTCACGACCACGACCCACAAGACGCTGCGGGGGCCCCGCGGCGGCCTCATCTTCTCCAATGACGCACTGGCCAAGGCCATCGACCGGGCCGTCTTTCCGGGGATCCAGGGAGGGCCGCTCATGCACGTCATCGCGGCCAAGGCAGTGGCCCTCCAGTTGGCCGCCACGCCCGAGTTCCGGGCCGATCAGGCGCGCACGGTGGAGAACGCGGCCGTCCTGGCGGCGGAGATCGCCGCGGGCGGCGGGCGGATCGTCCTGGCGGCGGAGATCGCCGCGGGCGGCGGGCGGATCGTGTCCGGCGGCACCGACAACCACCTGATGATGGTCGACGTGCGCTCGTTCGGCCTCACCGGCCGCGAGGCGGAGGATCTGCTCGGGGAGGTCGGCATCACCGTCAACAAGAACGCGATCCCGTTCGACCCGGCGCCGCCGAACACCGCCTCAGGAATCCGCCTCGGGACGCCGGCCGTCACCACCCGCGGCTTCGGCCCCGACGAGGTGCGGGAGGTCGGCCGGCTGATCGTGGCCGCCCTCGCCTCCGGCCGCGAGCCCGGGGCGATGGCCTCGATCGCCGCATCCGTGGACGCCCTCACCGCGCGTCACCCGGTTCCCGGGCTGCCGGACGGGTGAGAGCCGGGGTGGAGGACGAGTGGTGAGGACCGTCGACGGGGGCCTCCTGGCCGTCCTCGTCGCGGTCTTCGCCGCCGCGGCGCTCCTGTCGCTCCTCGTGACTCCCCTTGTGCGCCGGCTGGCGCGGCGCTTCGACGTCGTGGACCAGCCCGGAGCTCGCCGGGTGCACTCCTCCCCGATTCCGCGCGGCGGCGGGCTGGCGGTGGCCGGCTCGTTCATCGTGGTGGCCGGTGTCACCCTGGCCATCGCCGGCGACGGCGCCACCTTCGCGACCGCGGCCCTCTCGCGCCAGGAGGTCGCGGCACTCCTCGCCGGCGGTGCGCTCGGGGCGGTCCTGGGCACGATCGACGACTGGTTCGACCTGCGGGCCCGCTGGCAGCTGGTCGGTCAGCTCGTGCTGGCCGTCTTCGCCGTGTCGCTGGGGATCACGGTGGATGCGCTCGCAAACCCGTTCGGCCCGGGCGTGATCGAGCTCGGCGGCCTGTTCGGGGTCGGCTTCACCGTCGTCTGGATCCTGGGCATGGTCAACAGCATCAACTTCATCGACGGCCTCGACGGGCTGTCGTCCGGGATCGCCCTCATCGCCGCCGTCACGCTGGCGATCATCAGCCTCACGGGCCCCGTCGTGCAGCCGGACATCGCCATGCTCTGCCTGGCCTTCGCCGGCGCCCTGGCCGGCTTCCTGCGCTGGAACTTCCACCCGGCCTCGATCTTCGTCGGCACGAGCGGGGTGATGTTCATGGGCTACACCCTCGCCCTGCTGTCGATCCTGGGCACGGCCAAGGTGGCGGTGGCGCTGCTGGTGCTCGGCGTGCCCATCATCGACACGTTCTGGATCATCGTCCGCCGCCTGGCGGCGGGTCACTCGCCCTTCAGCCCGGACCGCGGCCACATCCACCACCGGCTGCTCGACCTGGGGCTGAGCCACGTCCAGACCGTCCTCCTCATCTACGGCCTGTGCGTCGCCCTGGCGATCCTGTCGCTGGTGCTGTCGGGCAGCGGGCAGCTCTACGCGTTCCTGGGAGCTCTCGTCGTCTTCGGCCTGGTGCTGCTGCTCCTCGAGCGCTCGGCCGACAAGGGCGAGGAGACGGCGGAGACGCGTGCCGGCGAACCGGAGGCTCCCGCCGGCAGCTGGCCGGAAGGACAGTGATGACTCCCAGCGAGGCGCGCCGGGGCAAGCCGGTGCAGGCACCGTCGGCGCCCGGGCAGGCACCGTCGGCGCCCGGGCAGGCACCGTCGGCGCCCGGGCAGGCACCGTCGGCGCCCGGGCCCCGTCACCTGCTCGAGGTGCTGCGGGCAGCGCCTGGCCTGCGGACGTGGCTGCTGATCGTGCTCGCGGTGGTCGTCGTCGGCACAGCGGGCTACGTGCTGCTGGTGGGCTGGCCGCTGGGCGACGCGTTCTACATGACGGTGATCACGGTCACGACCACCGGCTTCCGCGAGGTGCGCGAACTTGACGCCATCGGCAGGGTATGGACGATCATGCTGTCGGTGGCCGGCGTCCTGGTCATCTTCGGGACGGTGGGGCTGGTGACCGAGTACCTCGTTACCGAGGTCCGCAGCGGGAGGCAGGCAGCGCGATTGATGAGCCGATCCGTGGATGCGTTGTCCGGCCACTACGTCCTGTGCGGCTACGGGCGGGTCGGCTCGACCGTGGCCGGCGAGCTGGTCCACGACGGGCTCCAGTTCGTGGTCATCGACGTCAACCCGGCCTCGCTCGAACGCGCCCGCGAGGACGGGCACCTGGTCGTCCACGGCGACGCCACCGTCGACTCGACCCTGCGCGCGGCCGGCATCACCCGCGCCCGGGGCCTCGTTGCGGCCATCGATTCCGACGCCCAGAACGTCTACGTGATCCTCTCGGCACGGGCCCTCAACCCGGGCCTGTTCGTCGTCGCCCGGGCGAGCTCGACGTCGGCCGAGGACAAGCTCGCCAGGGCTGGCGCCGACCGGATCGTCTCGCCCTACACCATGGCCGGGCGGCAGCTTGCCCAGCTGGCAGCCCGTCCGAGGGTGGTCGACTTCCTCGACGCGGCCCTCTCGCACGGCGAGCTGTCCTTCAGCCTGGCGGAGCTCCGCGTGCTCCCCGGGAGCTCGCTGGAGGGCGCCTCGGTGGCCGGCCTGCGCGAGCGCGGCCTGTTCGTCCTGGCGATCCTGGCCGGCGATCGCTGGCTGGCAAACCCTCCTGACGACCGACTCCTGGCGGCCGACGAGACGCTCGTCCTGTCCGGGTCGGTCGAGGCCCTGGACGCGGCCCACGACGAGGGCGGGCCGGCCGCCGCGGACCGGAGCTGAGCGGGATGGCCGTCGAGGGTCTCGTCGTGGCGGTCATCATCGGGGCCCTGGCGCCGATCGCGATCCTGCTCGCCCTCGCCCTGTGGCGGGCGCGCGAGCGGAGGCACGAGAGCCGCGACATCTCGGAGGCCGAGGCGGCCATCCAGGCCCGGCTGGCATGGATCAGGGGCGAGGATCCGCTGCCCGGCGAGCCGTCACCCGGGGCCGCGGCCGAGCCGTCGCTGCCGGAGACGCCCGTCGTGGTGGCCCGGCCGGGACCACCCCGCGACGGGCAGCTGGGCTGGGTCGTCTCCCCGCGACGCCGCCTGTGGCGCGACACGTCGGCCGTGCTGCTGGTGGGGATCACCCTGGTCCTGGTCGTCTCGCTGCTGCCCGGAGCGTCGAGCGAGGGGCCCGGCCAGACCCTCTCCGCCACGGGCACCCCGGCACTCGACCCGAGCCCGACGGCGACTCCCACCCCTGCGCCGACACCGCGGCCCACGCCCAGGCCGACTCCGACCCCCAGTCCCACGCCGAGCCCCAGCCCGAGCCCCACGCCGTCGCCCACCCCCAGCCCCACGCCGAAGCCAACGCCGAAGCCGACCCGGAAGCCCACGGCCCGGCCGACATTGCGGCCGATTCCCACGATCAAGCCGACGCCGAAGCCGACCCGGAAGCCGACCCCCAGGCCGACTCCGTCGGTCGAACCGCCGCCGACGCTTACCCCGACGCCCAGTCCGTAGCCTGTCGGGGGCGG
The DNA here is from genome assembly GCA_017860675.1 of Chloroflexota bacterium. GTDB lineage: Bacteria > Chloroflexota > Limnocylindria > Limnocylindrales > CSP1-4 > CTSoil-043. The sequence continues at coordinate 9,295 of JAGDMV010000034.1, read as the reverse complement.
CCAGACGCCGATCACCGCCTGCTATACTCGCCGGGCCGTGGCGCCTGCGAACGGATTCGGCCGGGTTGGCGCGTACTTTGTTCTCTTCTCCGAGATCGGGCTCGTCATCCTCGTGACGGTCCTCGCAGGCGTGCTCGGCGGCTACTGGCTCGACCAGCAGATCGGAACGCTGCCGGTGTTCGCCCTGGCGGGGTTCTTCGTGGGTCTCGCCGCGGGCAGCGTGGCCGTGTGGCAGCTGATCACCCGGTTCCTGGCCAGCATCGAGGACTGACCCGGTCGGCGCGGCTGTGCCCTGACGAGGGAGCGGGAGTTGACGAGCGACGATCAGACGGCGGCGGTGGCGGACGCCCCGAAGGCCTCGATCCGGAAGCGGAGCGCGCTCCGGCATCCCCTCGTGCTCCTCCTCGTGGGCGTCGTGGTGGTGGACGTGTTTGCCTTCCTCGTCGCCCCGCCCTTCCCCAAGCACGGCCAGTCCGGCGACCCGTGCGGCTTTCCGGTCTGCTTCATCGACGGCAACCTGGAGCTCGTACCCCCGGCCGTGGTCTGGGACCTCGACCCGGAGCACCCGCTCCCGTCCGGCTCGCTGGTGATCGGTTTCCACCCCTCGATCACCAACACGCTGCTGACGATGTGGATCGTGATGGCGATCGTCCTCGTCGTCGCAATCCTTGCGGCGAGGCGGATGCGCGAGAACCCGCGCGGGCTGCAGAACTTCTTCGAGTGGGGCTACGAGGGCCTCTACAACTGGGCGGTGTCCAATGGCGGCCGCCCGGCCGCTCGCCACGTGCCGATCTTCGCAGCCTTCTTCATCCTCATCCTGTTCTGCAACTGGAGCGGCCTCGTGCCGCCGGTGGGCAAGATCGAGCTGCTGCGGGCCCCCACGAGCGATCTCAACATCACCATCGGCCTTGCCCTGGTCGCGTTCGGCTACTTCGAGTTCCAGGGCATCCGGGCCAACGGTCTCGGTGGCTACCTGGGCAAGTTCTTCCCCCTCGGCGAGCTCCGCAAGGGGATCGGGGCCGGCCTCATCGCCCTGTTCGTCGGCCTGATCGAGCTGATGCTCGAGTTCGTCAAGCCGGTCACCCTGGCGATGCGTCTCTTCGGCAACATCTACGGCGGCGAGGTGGCGCTGGGCGTCATCACCGCCCTGACGGTGGCGCTCCTGCCGATCGCCATCCTCGGCCTCGAGGTGATGCTCAACTTCATCCAGGCCCTCATCTTCAGCACCCTGACACTCATGTTCACCGTGGTGGCGATGGAGTCGCACCACGAGGAAGAGCACGCGTCCACGACCGCCGCCCAGCACGGGGCGCCGGCCGAGGCGCCCCGGTCAGCGCCGGTGGCCGCCACCGTCCACTGAGCCGTCCCTCGTCCACCCCAGCTGGCCTCGGGAGGTTCCCGGGGCGACAGGAGGAAGTCGCGCAATGGAAAACCTCGGCGCCGGCATCGCCGCCCTCGGGATCATCGGCCCGGGCATCGGCATCGGCATCCTCGCCGGCCTGGCGAGCGCTGCTATCAGCCGCAACCCGGAGGCCGGCGGGCAGATCCGTGGCCTGGCCATCATTCTCGCCGCCTTCGCCGAAGGCCTCGGCGTCCTCGCGATCGTCGTCGGCCTGCTGGCCATCTTCATCAAGTAGCCGCCGCGGCAGGAGCAAGCGGTGGACCTGTTTGGCATCGCCGGCGAAGTCGCCCGGTCGGCCGCCCTGCTGGCGGCCGAGGAGGGTGGCGAGAGCAGCGGCTTCGTGATCAACCTGTTCTGGGTGATCGTGGCGGCTGCCAACTTCGTCTTCTTCTTCGCGGTGATCTGGGTCTTCGCCTTCAAGCCCGTCTCGAAGATGCTCGAGACCCGCCAGGTGAAGATCGAACAGGGCCTGCGCGATGCCGAGGCGGCGCGTCTCCAGCTGGAGCACGCGTCGGCCGAGGCCGCCCAGGCGATCGCGGCCGCCCGCCGGGAGGCGCGCGAGGTCGTCGATCACGCCCAGCGCCTGGCGCAGGAAACGCGCGAGGCGGACATGGCGGCAACCCGCACCGAGCTCGACCGGATGCGCACCCGGGCCACGGCCGAGATCGAGGCGGAGAAGCAGCGTGCCCTCGCCGAGCTCAGGGGCGAGGTCGCCGGGCTGGCGCTCGAGGCCGCCTCGCGGGTCGTCGGCGAGTCGATGACCGGAGAGCGCCAGCGGCGCCTGGTGGAGGAGTTCCTGGTGGAGTCCTCTTCCGGCGAAGGGTCGCGCTGAGATGGCCCGCCGGACGAGCGCGGCGCGCCGCTACGCCGAGGCGATCGGCGAGATCGCCCGGCGCGACGGCACGCCCGACGCCTGGCTGGCAGACCTTCGCCTCGCGGCGGACGTCGTGTCCGAGCCCGAGGTCAGCCGGATCATCGGTAGCCCGGCCGTGCCGGTCGCCGCCCGGCGGGAGGTCGTCGAGGCGCTGCTCGGGGGCCGCGTCTCGCACCTGGCCCTGAACCTGATGCTGCGGCTCGCCACCCGCGGCCGGATCGCGCTCGTGCCTCCGATCGCCGCCGAGTACAAGCGGCTCCTCGATCGCGAGCGGGGCGTGGTCACGGCCACGGTCACCAGCACGATGCCGCTGGAACCCGACCATCTCTCCGCCGTCGCCGACCACCTCCGCTCGCTCACCGGGCGGCAGGTCGAGGTGCGGCCCCTGCTCGACTCCACCCTGCTCGGCGGCCTGACCATCCGGGTCGGCGACCAGCTCATCGACGCCAGCGTGCGCGGTCGCCTCGAGCGGCTGCGCCACCTCCTCGCCGCGGGGGCTCGCTGAGCCCCGCCCGACCACCCGGCCAACCGGCCGGGCCCCAACGGAGAACCGATGGCCATCCGATCCGACGAGATCATCAGCATCATCAAGTCCGCGATCGACGGGTTCGAGCCGACCGTCGAGACGCGTCACGTCGGCACGGTGGTGGAGGTCGGTGACGGGATCGCCCAGGTCTACGGCCTGGAGGGTGCTCTCGCGTCGGAGCTGCTCGAGTTTCCGGGCCAGGTCATGGGAATGGCCCTCAACCTCGAGGAGGAGACGGTCGGGGCGGTCATCCTTGGCGACGCGACGGCGATCAAGGAGGGCGACCTGGTCAAGACCACCGGCCGCGTGGTGGAGGTCCCCGTCGGCCAGGGATTGCTGGGCCGGGTGGTGGACCCGCTGGGACGGCCGCTCGACGACAAGGGCCCGATCGTGGCGACGAGCACCCGGCCGGTGGAGCGGATCGCACCCGGCGTGATCACCCGCAAGCGGGTCGACACGCCCGTCCAGACCGGGATCAAGGCGATCGACGCCCTCATCCCGATCGGCCGCGGCCAGCGCGAGCTCATCATCGGCGACCGCCAGACAGGCAAGACCGCGATCGCCATCGACACGATCCTCAACCAGAAGGGGAAGGGCCTCGTCTGCATCTATGTGGCGATCGGCCAGAAGCTGTCAACGGTCGCCCAGACCGTGGCCATCCTCGAGGCCCACGGGGCGATGGACCACACCATCGTCGTCGTGGCCGGCGCCGAGGACCCCGCCCCGCTCCAGTACCTCGCCCCGTACGCGGGCGTGGCCATGGGCGAGGAAGTGATGGAGGTCGGCGTCCAGCTCGAGGGGTCGCTCGTCAAGGACGCCCTGTGCGTCTACGACGACCTGTCCAAGCACGCCTGGGCCTACCGCGAGATGGCACTCCTTCTCCGCCGTCCTCCCGGCCGCGAGGCCTACCCTGGTGACGTCTTCTACCTCCATAGCCGGCTGCTTGAACGGGCCGCTCGCATGGACGAGGCGAACGGGGGCGGCTCGCTCACCGCCCTGCCGATCATCGAGACGCAGGCCGGCGACGTGTCCGCCTACATCCCGACCAACGTCATCTCGATCACCGACGGCCAGATCTTCCTCGAGACCGACCTCTTCAACGCCGGCCAGCGCCCGGCCCTCAACATCGGCATCTCGGTCAGCCGCGTCGGCTCGGACGCCCAGACGAAGGCGATGAAGAAGGTGGCCGCGCCGCTCAAGCTCGACCTCGCCCAGTACCGCTCGCTGGCCGCCTTCGCCCAGTTCGCCTCCGACCTCGACAAGGCGACGCGCGATCAGCTGACCCGGGGCGAGAAGCTGTCCGAGGTGATCAAGCAGCCCCAGTACCAGCCGCTGCCGGTCGAGAAGCAGGTGGCCATCCTGGTGGCCGCGACCACCGGCCAGCTGGACGACATTCCCACGAACCGGCTGCGCGACTTCGAGACCGGCCTCTACCGCTTCCTGGAGACGGATCGACCCGACATCCTGCGCACCATGGGTGAGACCAAGACGCTCGACGAGGCAACGGCGGCGGCGCTCGACACGGCCATCGCGGACTACCGCGCCGTGTTCCTCGCCTGAGGCCGGGGGAGCGGCGCGGTGCCCAGCCAGCGTGACCTCCGGCGGCGAATCGGCGCCGTCCGGAACACGCGCCAGATCACCCGGGCGATGCAGTTCGTGGCCGCCTCCAAGCTCAAGCGCGCCCAGGAGGCCGACCTCGCCGCCCGGCCCTACGACGAGATCATGGACGAGGTCCTGGCCGACCTCGCCGCCGTGCTCGACGTCGAGGATCACCCTCTCTTCGCCCGGCACGACGGCGGTGACCGGCTGCTGGTGGTCATGACCACCGACCGGGGCCTCTGCGGGCCACTGAACACGAACGTCGTCCGGACCGTTCTCCGCGAGGTGCTCGACGATCCCGGCCGGGTGAGCACCGTGACGGCGGGGCGCAAGGGCCGGGACGCGCTCCGCCGCGCCCGGGTGCCGATCGTCGCCCACTTCGCCGGCTTCGGCGACCGCCCCTCCTTCGGCGACGTGATCCCGCTCGCGCGGCTGGTGACCGACGACTTCCTGGCGGGGAGATACGGCCAGGTTGATCTCATCTACCCGCGCTTCGTTTCGACGCTCGTGCAGCGGCCGGTGGTGGAGCCGGTGCTGCCCATACAGCCGGCCGCCGACACCCAGGGGATCCCCGGGCGCCAGTTCATCTTCGAGCCGGACCCTGCCACGGTCCTGGCCCGACTGCTGCCCCGCTACGTCGCCACCAGCATCTTCCAGGCGGTCCTGGAGACGACGGCTTCCGAGATGTCGAGCAAGATGGTGGCGATGAAGAACGCGACCGAGAACGCCGAAGAGCTGATCGACGAGCTGACCCTGTCCTACAACAAGGTCCGGCAAGCGAACATCACCCGCGAGATGATCGAGATCGCGTCGGGCTCGCGGACACGCGCCTGACGCCAAGGAGGAAGACAGAAACACGATGGCCAGCGCCGCACCCCCCGCAACCGGCCGCGTGGTCCAGATCACCGGCCCGGTCGTCGACGTCGAGTTCCCCGCCGGCGCGCTGCCCGCGATCTACAACGCGATCGAGCTCGTGCGCGAGGGTCAGGCACCCATCGTCTGCGAGGTGGAGTCGCACCTGGGCAACAACTGGGTGCGCACGGTCGCGATGATCTCCACCGACGGGCTCGCCCGGGGCGTCGCCGCCCGCGACACGGGTGAGCCGATCTCGGTGCCGGTCGGCGGGGCCACCCTCGGCCGGGTCTTCGACGTCCTCGGCCGCCCGATCGACGGAAAGGGCCCGGTCGTGGCTGAGACGACCCTGCCGATCCACCGGCCGGCGCCGGCGTACGACCAGCAGACCACCGAGGTCGAGGTGTTCGAGACCGGGTTGAAGGTCATCGACCTCGTCTGCCCGTTCAAGAAGGGTGGCAAGGTCGGCATCTTCGGCGGGGCCGGGGTGGGCAAGACGGTCATCATCCAGGAGCTCATCCGCAACGTCGCCCAGGAGCACGCCGGCGTCTCGGTGTTCGCCGGGGTGGGTGAGCGGTCGCGCGAGGGCAACGACCTCATCCGCGAGATGACCGAGTCGGGCGTCATCGAGAAGACGGCCTTCGTCTTCGGCCAGATGAACGAGCCGCCCGGCGCCCGGCTCCGGGTGGGGCTCACCGGGCTGACCATGGCCGAGTACTTCCGCGACGAGGAGGGCCGCGACGTCCTCCTGTTCATCGACAACATCTTCCGCTTCACCCAGGCCGGCTCGGAGGTCTCTGCGCTGCTCGGTCGGATGCCGTCAGCGGTTGGCTACCAGCCCAACCTTGCGACCGAGATGGCCGCCCTCCAGGAGCGGATCACGTCCACCAAGAAGGGATCGATCACCAGCCTCCAGGCGGTCTTCGTCCCGGCCGACGACTACACCGACCCGGCCCCGGCGACCACCTTCGCCCACCTCGACTCGACGATCCGCCTCGAGCGGAGCATCGCCGAGCTCGGCATCTACCCGGCGGTCGACCCGCTCACCTCGACCTCACGCGTGCTCGACCCGAACGTCGTCGGACAAGAGCACTATGACGTCGCCCGCGAGACCCAGCGCGTGCTGCAGCGCTTCCGCGACCTCCAGGACATCATCGCCATCCTCGGCATCGACGAGCTGTCGGAGGAGGACAAGTCAACCGTCGCCCGGGCGCGGCGGCTGCAGCGGTTCATGAGCCAGCCGTTCCACGTGGCCGAGGTGTTCACCGGCCGGCCCGGCGTCTATGTCGCGATCCGCGACACGGTGGCGTCGTTCAAGGAGATCCTCGAGGGCAAGGCCGACGCGCTGCCCGAGCAGGCCTTCTTCCTGTCCGGCACGATGGACGACGTCCGGGCGAACGCCGCCCGACTGGGCGCGTAGGCAGGCGCGCCGTGCCCATCCGTCTCGAGATCGTCACGCCCGAGCGGCTCGTCTACCGCGACGACGTCGACGGGGTCCAGTTGCCCGGCAGCGAGGGCGAGCTCGGCGTCCTGCCCCGCCACGCGCCGCTGATCTCCACGCTGGGGATGGGCGAGCTGCGGGTGCGGAAGGGCGATCTCGAGGATGTCTTCGCCGTGATCGGCGGCTTCGTCCAGGTTCGCCCGGACAAGGTCATCGTCCTGGCCGAGACGGCCGACCTCGCCTCGGACATTGACCTTGAGAAGGCGCACGAGGCACGGCTCGACGCCGAGCGCGCGCTGGAGATCGGGCTGGTGGAGGGGGCCGACCTGGCCACCGCCCGGGCGGCCTTGCAGGCGGCGCTCGTCCGGATGCGGATCGCCGAGCGCCGGCAGCGCCGAGAGGGTGCCCGCAGGCGGGCCTGAGCCGGCCGCTCGGCACACGCTCGGAGGACGATTCAGATGGCCGACGCTCGCCCGTTCTTCTGGGAGTACATCCCCACCCCGGTCGCCCGCGAGGTGTTCCAGATCGAGGGTGGTCGCCCGCTGGCCGGCTCGATCCGGGTCAGCGGGGCCAAGAACGCCGCCCTCAAGCTGCTCGCGGCCGCCGTGCTCACCGGCGAGCGCTGCCGGCTCGAGAACGTGCCCGAGATCGAGGACGTGCGGGTCATGGCCGAGACCCTGGCCGACCTCGGAGTTGTCGTCGACCATCCGGCGCCGGGCAGATACGAGGTCGCCTCGGGCGACGTCGACTGGCTCTTCGTGCCGCTCGAGGCGGCAGCGAGGATGCGGGCCAGCTTCATCCTCTTCGGGCCGCTGCTGTCGCGCTTCGGCCGGGTGATCATCAGCAACCCGGGCGGTGACCGGATCGGGCGGCGGCCGGTCAACCTCCACGTCGACGCGATGCGTGCCCTCGGGGCCGAGATCGACTACCGCAACGGCTACTACTTCGCCAAGGCGCCCGGCCGGCTGCGCGGCGGAGAGGTGACGTTCCCCTTCGTCACCGTCATGGGCACCGAGAACGCCATGCTGGCCGCCACCCTGGCCGAGGGCCGCACGATCATCCGCCCGGCCGCCCAGGAGCCCGAGGTCGACGACCTGATCACCTTCCTGGTCAAGATGGGCGCCGTCGTCGAGCGGACCGCGCCCGACACGATCGTCGTCGAGGGCCGCCGCCGGCTGCGCGGCGCCGACCATCGGGTGATCCCGGACCGCATCGAGGCCGGCACCTTCGCCCTGGCGGCCGCCATGGCCGGCGGACGCGTCACCCTCGAGGGGGCGCCGTGCGAGCTGCTGGGCGCGCTGCTCGAGATCCTCGGCCGGGTAGGCGTGGAGGTCTCCTGCGCGGGCGACACGATCGTGGTCGAGGGAACCCCGCCCGCTGCCGGCGCCTACCGGCCGTGCGACATCGAGACCGCGCCCTACCCCGGCCTCGCCACCGACCTCCAGCCGCCGACGACCGTCCTCCTGACGAGGGCCGACGGCCTCAGCCACGTCCACGAGTCTATCTTCGAGGACCGCCTCGAATGGCTGGCCGAGCTGCGCCGGATGGGCGCCCGGGTGGAGATCCTCGACTCGCGCCACGCTACGATCGCTGGGCCCACGCCCCTGTCCGGCGCCGAGGTCGCGATCCCCGACCTGCGGGCGGGCGCCTCGCTGATCCTGGCAGCCCTGGCGGCCGAGGGATCGTCGCTGATTCACGGCGCCCACCACGTTCACCGGGGGTATGAGAACATCGACGCGAAGTTCCAGCACCTCGGCGCACGGATCCAGCGCCTGCCGGAGACCGCGAGCACGCCCCACGCATGAAGATCGGCATCGACCTCGGCACCGCCAACGTCCTCGTCTACGTCAAGGGCCGGGGCATCGTCATCCAGGAGCCCTCCGTCGTCGCGGTGAGCGACGACAGCCGGATCGTGGCCGTCGGCGAGGAGGCGCGCGAGATGATCGGGCGCACGCCCGGCAACATCAGCGCGATCAAGCCGATGAAGGACGGCGTCATCGCCGACTACGTCATCACCGAGGCGATGCTGCGCTACTTCATCGGCCGGGCCCGCAAGGGCTCGCTGTCGTTCACCCGCCCCGAGGTGATGATCAGCGTGCCGGCCGGCGTCACCAGCGTCGAGAAGCGGGCCGTGCGCGACGCGGCGATCAAGGCCGGGGCCAGGGAGGCCTACCTGATCGAGGAGCCGCTGGCCGCCGCGATCGGTGCGTCGGTGCCGATCGGCGGGCCGACCGGCAACATGGTGATCGACATCGGCGGCGGCACGACCGAGATCGCGGTGATCGCCCTGGGTGGCATCGTCGTGTCGTCCTCGCTGCGCGTGGCCGGCAACCGCTTCGACGAAGCGATCGCCTCGTACATCCGCAAGAAGTACAACCTGATGGTCGGCGAGCGAACTGCCGAGGAGGTCAAGATCGCGATCGGCACGGCCCTGCCGCTCGAGCGCGAGCTGCAGATGGATGTTCGCGGCCGCGACCTCATCGCCGGCCTGCCGCGGACGATCCCGATCACCAGCTCCGAGGTGACCGAGGCGATCGAGCTGCCGCTCCAGCAGCTGGTGGCCGCCGTCCGCTCGGTGCTCGAGCAGACCCCGCCCGAGCT
>JAGDMV010000146.1 GCA_017860675.1 Chloroflexota bacterium | reverse complement strand
ATCGTCGTCTCCGCCTCGCACAACCCGTACGAGGACAACGGCATCAAGGTCTTCGCCGGCTCCGGCTTCAAGCTGTCCGACGAGCAGGAGGCCGCGATCGAGGAGCTCATCCTGGGCGGAACGCTGCCGGCGATGGTGCCGCCGCCGAACGAGATGGGCCGGGCCTACCGCTTCGAGGACGCCCGGGCGCGCTACATCGTCTTCCTCAAGAACGCCTTCCCCCGGGACCTGTCGCTCCAGGGCATGAAGATCGCCATGGACGTCGGCAACGGGGCCACCTACCGGGTGGCGCCGGCGGTCTTCGAGGAGCTGGGCGCCGAGCTCACCGTCATCCACAACGACCCGGACGGGATCAACATCAACGACAACTGCGGCTCGCAGCACACTGCCGACCTGCGGCGCACCGTGCTCGAGACCGGCTCCGTCCTGGGGGTCGCCTTCGACGGCGACGGGGACCGTCTCATCGCGGTCGACGAGACCGGGAAAGAGATCACCGGCGACCAGGTGCTCATCATCTGCGCCCGGATGCTCCAGGCCGAGGGCCGCCTGCGGAACGACCGCCTGGTGAGCACGGTCATGAGCAACCTCGGTCTCACCGTCGCCTGCCGCAAGTACGGCCTCGAGCACCGCGCCGCCAAGGTGGGCGACCGCTACGTCCTCGAGGAGATGAAGGCGGTCGACGCCGTGCTCGGCGGCGAGGAGTCCGGACACACCATCTTCCTCGACCACCACACGACGGGCGACGGGATCCTCACCGCCCTCAAGCTCGTCACGGCGATGCTCCGGGCTGGCCAGCCGCTGTCCGAGCTGGCCCGGCTCATGGACGTCTTCCCCCAGAAGCTCATCAACGTCGAGGTGGCCCGCAAGCCCGAGATCGACACCGTCCCGGCGATCGCGGAGGCGATCGCCCGGGCCGAGGCGGAGCTCGCCGGGGAGGGCCGCGTCCTGGTCCGCTACTCGGGCACCCAGAACCTCTGCCGGGTGATGGTCGAGGGCCCCACGGAGGAGGCGACCGAGCGCCACGCGCGCCAGATCGCCGACGTCGTTCGCGCCTCGATCGGCTGAGCAGGGCCAGCGTCATGCCCGCCTACATCTACGTGACCTCCGACTTCGACCAGATGAGCCAGGCCGCGGGCGAGCTCGTCACGGCCGACATCGCGACCGGGCTGGCCGCCAAGAACGAGTTCGTGCTCGGGCTGGCGACCGGCAACTCGCCGACGGGGCTCTACAAGCACCTGGCGAAGTCGTTCAACGCCGGCCGGATCGACCCCCGCCGGGTCCGGACATTCAACCTGGACGAGTACGTCGGCCTGCCGGGCGACAACGCCCAGCAGGCCACGCTCCATCCCGAGTCGTACAGCTGGTTCATGGTGTCCGAGCTGTTCGGCCTGGTGGAGCGGCGGTTGCTCGAGACGAGCGTGCCGTGGGGCACGCTCGTCGACCAGGCCGCCCTCGCGCGGGCGCTGGCCGACCATCCGGACGAGTACGAGCTGCGCGGGGCGGACAGGGGCAGGGCGGTCGTGATCGGGGAGAACGCGACCGGGATCCTGCGGATGATCCGCGAGAAGGTCCTCGACGCCTACGCGGCCAAGATCGCCGCGTCCGGCGGCATCGACCTCCAGGTGATCGGGGTCGGCGGGCGCGGGCACGTCGCCTTCCACGAGAGCGGCATCCCCTTCGACTCCGGCCAGGTGATGCTGGTCAAGCTGGACGACAGCACGGTCGAGAACGCGGTCGCGGACGGGCATTTCGCCTCCGCCGCGGATTGCCCCCGGTACGCGATCTCGATGGGCGCACGGCTCATCTTCGGGGCCCGGACCGTGGTCGTGCTCGCCAGCGGCGAGCGCAAGACGGGCCCGGTCACCGAGGCGGTGCTCGGCCCGGTCACCCCGGACGTGCCGCTCTCCTACGGCCAGCGGCTGCTCGAGCGTGGCGGAACCCTCATCTTCGTGCTCGACGAGGCGGCGGCCAGCGGGCTGCTGGCCCGGCCGGCCGACGTCGCCGCCCGCGGCTGCTACGTCATCGACCTGCGCGGCCGGCCGTACACGCGGGTCGCCGACGTGGCCTTCGCCCGCGACCCGGCGAGCAACCGCCTCCGCTGAGCGCGGCGCCGACCGGTGGAGGAGCGCATCGCGAGCCTGCTGGCGACGGCCGGCCCGCTGACGGGGACCGAGATCTGCGACGCCCTGGGTGACGCGTCCTTCGCCCAGTGGCAGGCCTGCGTCCGCTCGCCTCGCCTGGCGCTGCGCCGGGTGGGACGCCGTTACCTTCGGCTCGACACGAAGGTCGAGGGCTACGCCCGCCTGTCGCCATCGATCCTCCGCGAGTTCCTGACCTACACGGTGGTGGGACTCGCGAGAGACGAGGCGGCGCTCGACCGGCGAGCGGCCGAGGTCGAGGCCCACATCCGGGCGGTGAGCCGCGACAAGCTGCAGCTGGCCCGCGAGGTGGTCAGCGACATCGCCGCCAGGGCGACCGGCGGCAGCAGCGGCGCGGCGGGCGTCGACCGCTTCTGCGTCGTCCTCGCCGGCGACGTCGTCTACGACATGGCCCACGACGTCCCCCGGCCCGAGCGGAGCACCGGGACCCTCGTCCAGGGATCGGACCTCGACCTCGTCTTCCTCGTGGACGACGCGGCCCCGGACGAGATGGTCGCCCGGCTGGACCGGCTCACGTACGAGAAGAAGGTGCAGTACCTCGCCAACCCGGCGTTCCGGGAAGAGATCGACTACGTCGTGAAGAGCTTCGGGCGGCTCCGCGAGCAGGCGCAGCGCGGCGACTTCAAGGCCATGGTCGCCTGCAAGATCTTCGACGAAGCGGTCATGCTGCTCGGCAGCGAGGCGCTCTTCGCCGCCGGCAAGGAGCTGCTGCGCGAGCGGGGCGTGACCGAGTGGCTGCGCGGGCTCGAGGCAGCCGCGATCCGCTCGCGCGAGAAGGCGGAACAGCTCCTCTTCTACACCGAGCTCGAGTCCGAGGAGTTCGAGTAGCGAGCGGCCGGCGGCCCGCCGGATGCCGCACCAGGGGGAGGTGCACGAGATGTCGAACCGATCGACCGCGACGACCATCGACGAGTACATCGCCGGCTTCCCGGCAGGGACGCAAGCCGTCCTGCAGGAGATGCGGGCGCTCATCAGGGAGGCGGCGCCCGGTGCGACGGAGACGGTCGCCTATGCCATCCCGACGTTCGACCTGGGCGGGCGCCACCTGGTCCACTTCGCCGGCTACGCCAAGCACGTCGGCTTCTACCCCACCCCGGCCGGGATGGAGGCCTTCGAGGCGGAGCTGGCCCCGTACAGGCGGGCGAAGGGCTCGGTCCAGTTCCCGCTCGGGCAGCCGCTGCCGGCGGACCTCATCCGGCGGATGGTCGAGTACCGGCTGGGCGAGGTCGCCGGCGCGAAGCCGAGGTAGGCAGGGACCCTTCAACCCCGCCGGACCGGGACGGGAGGGTCGACCGGATTACCGTCGGCCCGCCCCGGCGGGCTCGACACGTCCTGCGCGCCGTCGAGCGCCCCGACGCGGTCGCGGAGGCCGGCAACGCTGCCGCCCGGCATGAGGGTCGCACCGCCCGGCCCCCGGGTCAGCCTCGCCGGGATTGACCCTGGTGGTGCATCATCGAGGGGTGACCCTGCCGCCGCGTGAGCGCGAGGTGCTCGCCGCGATGGCTGAGGGGCGGACGAACATCGGCATCGCCGCGGCGCTCGGGATCAGCGAGGGGGCGGCCGAGAAGCACATCAGCAACGTCTTCGCCAAGCTCGAGTTGCCCGACAGCGAGAGCGACCACCGCCGGGTGCTGGCCGTCCTGGCCTACCTCGGCGGGGACGCATAGCACACGAGTCCGGTGGGATCGGCGGACGAAGCGACCGTCGCCGGCGCAGACAGGAGGTGCGACATGGAACGAGAGGTCAAGGTCGGCCCGCGCGACGCCATCACCGTCGTGTCGAAGCGGGTGCCCGTCAGGCTGTCCGAGATCGGCCCGGTCATGGGTGCAGCCTTCGGCGAGGTCTACGGCTTCCTCGGGGCCCGCGGGATCGCGCCGTTCGGACCACCGTTCGTCATCTACCACGGCATGCCGTCGGGCGACGACCCGTTCGACATCGAGATCTGCGCTCCCGTCGGCGGTGCGGCCGGCGCCCCGTCCGGCTGGCAGGTCCAGGTGCTGCCGGCGGGAACGTTCGCCACGCTCCTGCACGTCGGGCCGTACGACACGATCGGGGTCGCCTACGCGACGCTGACCGAGTGGATCGGCGCCCAGGGCATGTCGTTCGCCGGTCCGCCCCGCGAGGTCTACCTGAGCCCGCCCGAGACGCCGCCCGACCAGATCCGGACGATCATCGAGTTCCCGGTGTCCGAGGCCGCGGCCCGGGCTTGATGAGTCGGGGCGCAGCGTCGACGCCACCGGTCCCCAGGCTGTCCGCTCAGGCCGAGCGGACGTCACGCCGGGCGAAGGCGACCAGGCCGACGGCCAGCATGGCCGCGCTGACCCCGCCCAGGGCGAGGTACCGCCACGCGTCGGTCGGCTCCCAGAGCGGCTCGCCGGCCAGCGCCCAGTCCCACGGCGAGATCCACGCCCACGAGTCGAGGACGTCGCTGAGCGGGAACAGGCCGGCGACGAGGTAGCCGACGAGGGCGGCGCCCAGGCCGATCGCGAGGACCGGCCCCGGGCGCCCGGTGATGCCGGCCACGGCGACGGCGACCCCCGCGTACAGGACCCCGAGCAGCGTGCAGAGGCAGATCGTGGCCACGATCCGCGCGTTTGACACCTGGAGGTCGAAGGCGGCGTCGGACGCGAGCTGTGAGAGGAGGGTCACGACTGCGAGGACAACCAGCCAGCCCATGACCGCGGCGATGCGGCCGGCGAGCACGGCCGTTCGTCCGACCGGCTGGGTCAGCCACAGCTCCAGCCGGCCCGCGTCCTCCTCGCTTGCCGTCGCGCTGGCGGCGAACACCACCCCGGCGGCAGCGAACATGAGCGGGATGACCACGTCGTAGAGGCCGCCCTTGAGGTAGCCGGCCGGGCTGACCAGGTCCTCGAGACCGAAGGCCTGGAGGATCCCGGCCGGCACCAGCTCCATGGTGTCCTGGAGCGCGTCGGAGTCGCGGAAGGCCGGCCAGAACGCGACCGTCCCGACGATCATCAGGACGAAGACGACCGACCAGACCGTGGCAGCCCGCCACGACGCCCGGAACGGCCCGACGGCGAGCTCGAGCCAGCGATCCGCCGCGTTCATGGCCGCCCCGCGTGCATCGTCCTCATGGCCGCCCCGCGTAGATGTCGAGGAATGCCTCCTCGAGGTCCGGCTCCTCGACGACCAGGCTGACGACCGGGTGCCGGCCCAGCGTCTCGACGAGCGGCTGGACCGGGCCCGACACGGTGGCCCAGAGCCGCCGGCCATCGATCGTCACCGCCTCCAGGCCCGGCAGGCGCTCAAGCTCGGCGGCCGGCGGGTCGCCGGCGAACCAGGCCTCCACCCGCTGGCGCGCACGGCCGCGCAGCTCGTCGACCGTGCCGATGGCCACGATCTTGCCCTTGCGGAGCACGGCGACGCGGTCCGCCGCGCGCTGGACCTCGCTCAGGACGTGCGACGAGAGGAAGACGGTGGTGCCGCGGTCCCGGGCCTCACGCACCAGGCCGAGGAATTCGTGCTGCATGAGCGGATCGAGCCCGTTCGTCGGCTCGTCGAGGACGAGCAGCTCTGCATCGGCCAGGAAGGCGAGCAGCAGGGCGACCTTGCGCCGGTTGCCCGACGACAGGTCGCGCAACCTTCGGCCGAGGTCCAGGTCGAGGCGTGCCGCGAGGGCGTCCCGGCGATCGGGGTCGAGCGTGCCGCGCACGCGGCCGATCGACGCGGCAAGCTGGGCCACCGTGCCTCGCTCCGGCAGGCGGAGCTCTCCGGGGACGTAGGCGAGCCGGGCCCGCAGTTCCGGCCCCTGGCGCCGGGGGTCGAGCCCCAGGACCTCGAGCCTGCCCGCCGTCGGCCGGATGAGGTCGAGCAGGCAGCGGATCGTGGTCGTCTTGCCGGCGCCATTCGGGCCCAGGAAGCCGAACACCTCGCCCCGGCGGACCTCGAGGTCGATGCCGGCGAGGGCCCGCACCCGGCCGTAGTCCTTGACCAGCCCGGAGATCCGGATCGCGGCCGGGGACGCCGTCGGCTCGCTCATCGACGCCGCGGGCCGCAGGCGCGCTCGAACACGCTCGAATCGACGAAAGGGCCGTCGTGCATATCCGCATGATGCCCGGGCACGGTCGGGGCCGCCAGGCGGTTGCCCGGGCACGGTCGGGGCCGCCGAGGCGATTGCCCGCGCCCGCCGACGAGGTGCGCGCGCCGCCTACGAGCGCGGGACGGCAGGCACCTCCTCGAGGACGAGCGCCTTCTTCGGGCAGCAGTCCACGATCCGCTGGGCGTCGTCCAGGAGCCGGCGTTCGAGCCGCACGGGGCGGAGCACCGGGTAGCGCCACTCGTCAAGGTCGACCAAGTCCGGGGCCAGGTCACCGCACAGCCCGTAGCCGTCGCACCGGATCCAGTCGACGCGAAGCCTGTGCTCCATCCTAGGCCACCGCGACCTGGGTCTCGGCGACGGCGCAGCGACCCGTCTGTGCGTGGCTGACGAAGTCCTCGCCGAAGACGTCGTGGGCGCTGGTCATGAGCTGGGCAGCGCCGTCCGGGTGGCGGCAGGCACCGCGACCCGGGAGCATGGCGACCCAGCGCTCGACGTCGGCCAGGTCGGACGGACCGGCGGCACCCCGCGCGATCCTGGCCGTGGCTTCGGCGACCGCGCCGAGCCCGAGCAGACAGGGTCCGCACTGTCCGACGCTCTCTCGCGCCAGGAAGCCGATGATCCCGGCCGTGGCGGCGACGCCGCACGCCTTGGCCGGCAGCAGGCCGACGATGCCGCAGCCGAAGGTCAGCCCGTGGGCCCGCATCTCGCCCGGGTCGAGCGGCAGGTCCCAGGCGTCGTCGGGCCGGGCCCAGGTCCCGAAGTACCCGCCCAGGAGGGCCGCGCCCAACCCCGCCGTGAGGCCGCCGGCATCGTCGACGACCTCGGCCAGCGTCGTCCCCACCTCGATCTCGTGCACGCCCGGTGAGCGAACGGCACCGCTCACCGTGACCAGCGCGGTGCCGCGCGTCTCGAGGCGACCCGCGGAGCGATACCAGCGGTCGCCGAACCGGGCGATCAGGGCGGCGTGGGCGAGGCTCTCCACGTTCTGGACGAGGGTGGGTCGGCCGCCTACCCCGCGCTCGAACACGCGCGGCGGGCTGGCGGTCGGGCGGGCATCTCCGCCGTCGATCCAGCTGACAACAGCCGACTCCTCGCCGGCCACGTAGCCGACCGGAGCCTCGACAAGGCGCATGGGCACGGCGACGTCACCCCGTCGCTCCTGCATCGAGCGGCCGATCGCGTCGACGGCGGCGCGGTGCTCTCCACCCACGTAGAACACGATCTCGTCGGCCCCGACCGCGCCCGCCGCCAGGATGGCGCCGTCGACCACGAGGTGTGGGCGGTGGGTCATGAGCACCTGGTCCTTGGCACTGGCCGGCTCGCCCTCGGCGCCGTTGGCGACCACCACGGCCCGGCCGTGGCTGCGCTCGGCGACCGACCGCCACTTGCGCCCGACCGGGAAGCCCGCGCCCCCGCGACCGCGCAGGCCGCTGGCCTCGAGGGCGGCGATCGCACCGTCGGCATCGCCGACCGGTGGCAGCGGGCCCAGCCGCTCGACATGGGCAGCGTACGGCTCCGGCCGCCCGTCGAGCGGGGGACCGGCGAGCAGGCGGCGGACGGGCCGCGATGTGATCACGGGCTGGACCTCGTGCTCGGCCTGGCGGTGGGTCATTGCGAGGCCGGTGCGGCATCGAGGCGCCGCCGCCGGACCCGCACCCTGG
>JAGDMV010000033.1 GCA_017860675.1 Chloroflexota bacterium | reverse complement strand
GGCACGGCCGATGGCGTGGGCCCGGAGGCACGCTTCTCGGGGGAGCCCGAGTACATCGTCATGGACTCCGCCGGCGCGTTCTACATCAGCGACACGGCCAGCCACACGATCCGGAAGATGACCCCGGACGGGACCGTGACGACCTTCGCCGGCGCGCCGGGGGCGTCCGGGTTCGTCGACGGCGCCGGCGCAAAGGCCCGGCTCAACCGTCCGAACGGGCTGGCCCTCGACGCCTCGGGCGCCCTCTACGTCGCCGAGGAAGGGAACGACGCGATCCGCAGGATCACCCCTGACGGGACCGTCACGACGCTTGCCGACAAGCTCGGCATCATGCCGGCCGCGATCGCGCTCGATGCCGCGGGCAACGTCTACACCGGCGGCTGGGATGGTCACGTGATCCTGAAGATCACACCGGACGGAACCGTCACCCCCTTCGCCGGCAAGACCGGGGTCGAAGGCACGAAGGGGACGGCGGTCCCGATCGACGGCACGGGCTCAGCCGCCCGCTTCTACGCGCTGATCGACCTCAAGGTGGACGCGCAGGGCGTGCTCTACGTCGTCGAATGGAGGGAAGAGGACGCGAGCGGCGACATCTACGGCGCGCTCCGGAAGGTGACGCCCGATGGGACTGTGACCACGCTGAGGACCGACTGGGTCACCCCGGGCGCGCCCGGCGCCCTCTGGATCGACCCCTCGGGCGTGCTCTACGCCACCTCTTTCTACGACCAGACGGTGATGAAGATCGGCCCCGACGGCACGGCGACGGTCCTCGCCGGCATGAGGGGCGAGGCGAATGCCGGTTACCGCGACGGCCCGGGCGACGTCGCCCGCTTCAACGGTCCCGTCGGCATCGTGCGCGACGCCTCCGGCCTGTTCTACGTGGTCGACCTGGCCAACAGCGTGGTCCGGACGATGCGCTGCTCCTGAGGTCGGGCCGCACGCGCTGGCGATCGAGTTCACGCGGCCAGTGCACCGGACTGCCTCGCCTCCCGCGTCGATGGCATTGTGGTGCCCACGGTCATCCAAGAGTCGGAGATGACCCCGTTCCCGGATCAGGTCCTGGCCGGCCACAAAGGCGAGGCGGGCTACCAGGATGGCCCGGGACGACGCCGCGCGCTTCCGGGGCCCGACAGGCATCGTGCGGGACGCCTCGGGAAACGTTCCACATCGTCGACTCCGGGACCAGCGTCATCCGCACGATGACCTGCGCGCCCTGATCGATGGTGAAACGGTCCCTAGGGGGACGGGCGGCCGCGAGCAGAGGCGCAAAGGGGGCGGCGCCGCTACCCCTTGCGCCAGGTCAGCACTCCGACCCAGCCTGCCAGCAGCGCCCCGAGGAAGGCCATCAGTCCCTGGAGCAGATCGCCACCCGCGAATGAGCCGACCCCGACGACGGCGAAGAAGGCGGTGATCACCAGGGACATGGCGGCCATGCCCAGCCGCTGGGCCAGCCGCCATCGCTCCCGCTCGCTGCCCGGGATCGGCGGGGCCCGGTGAGCCTGGGAGGCTTGAAGCTCAACCGGGTAGATCGGCTCGGGCTCGCCGGCGGGTCGAGGGCGATGCGACCCGGGCAGGGTCGCGGCAGGTCGCTGGTCCGCCTCCGCCGCGGAGGACCCCTGCGCCTCCCCGGTCGGCGGTCGGACGGGCAACGACTCCGGCCCAGGGTCCGAGCCCTGGTCCGGCCTTGGCGGCGGGGTCGCGGCGGGGTCGATCATCGGTCGCCGTCGAAGTACGCCTGCAGCATGTCCCCGGCGAGCGGCGAAGCCCGCTGCGCCCCGCTGCCGCCACCCTCGACGAGGACCGCGATCACCACCTCGGGGTCGTCGGCCGGGGCGAAGCCGATGAACCACGAGTGCGGCTCGCCGTTGCCGCCGAGCTCGGCGGTGCCGCTCTTGCCGGCAACCCGGATGCCGGGGACCCGCGCCCCCGACGTGTACTGGCGCCCGAGCGAACCCTCGACAGCCCGCTCCATCCCGGCCCGGATCGGCTCGATCAGAGATGGGGCGAGCACTGTCCGCCATGGCCTGGGGGCGACGCTGCGGACCGACCCGTCCTTGGCGACGAAGGCGCTGGCCAGATGCGGCTCCATCAGCACGCCGTCGTTGGCGACGGCGGCCGCCACGAGCGCCATCTGCAGGGGCGTGGCGAGGACCTCGCCCTGGCCGTAGGCGGCGTTGGCCAGCTCCACGTCGTCGGCGAAGCCCCCGGGCAGCGGCCCGCCGCCGTTCGTCAGCTGGCTGGCGACCGTCGGCAGGTCGAATGGCAGCGGGGCGTCGAAGCCCAGCCGGTCCGCCCAAGCCGTGAGCTCGCCACCGCCCGTCGCGAGGCCGGTGAGCGCGAACCAGATGTTGCACGAGACCTCGATCGCGCCGCCCAGGTCGAGCTCACGGTCCCCCGTCGCCGGGTGATGCCCGTCGCGCACGCGGTAGCCGGAGACGTACAGGCCTTCCTCCTCGGCCGGCGGCTGCTCGGGGTAGCGCGTCGACGCCGTGGCCGCTCCGGAGCCGAGGCCGGCCACCGCCGTCACGATCTTGAACACCGACCCGGGCACGTACAGGCCCTGGGTCGCACGCGGCAGGAGCGGGTCGGAGCGGTCCTTCGCCAACGCCGTGAAGGTGCGCTGGGCCGTGGCCGGATCGGCGATGCCGGAGGCGTCGTAGGTGGGCGTGGAGGCCAGCACCAGCATCTCGCCGGTCTTCGGGTCGAGCATCACCACCGCCCCCCGGTCGTCGCCGAGGAGGCGCACGGCAAGCCGCTGGAGCGGCAGCGATAGGCTCGTACGCAGGTCCTCGCGCACGTCCTCGGCAGGCCTGAACTTGGCGGCCAGGCGGGCAAGCGGGTCCTGCGGCCGGACCCCCAGCAGCTCAGCCGCGTAGGTCCGCTCGAGCCCCACGGTGCCGTAGCGGCGCGACGCGTAGCCGACCACGTGACTGATCGAGTCGTCGGCGTAGACCCGGTAGGCCTCGCCGTCCTCGGTTCGCCGGTTCGAGGCCAGGATCTTCCCGTCCCGGTCGAAGATCCGGCCCCGGGTGGTGTTGCGTGACGCCGCGATGACCGCGGCATCGTCGGCCGACGAGGCCAGCTCGTCCGCCCGGGCGACCGTCCAGTAGCCGGCCCCGACGGCGAGCGAGCCGAACGCCAGGGCCAGCACCAGGCCGACGTGCACGATCCGGCTGCCGAGCGGCCGCAGGGGTGCCGGACGATGGCGGCGCCGGCGGATCCGCGGCCTCATGACCGTCCCCGCAGCCGGGCGAGCCGGCCGGGCCCCCGCGGCGGCGGTGGGGCGACCGGGTCGCCCGGGTCGGACAGGGCCAGCAGCAGCCCGATGACGAGCGCGTTGGCGAGCAGCGACGAGCCCCCGTAGCTCACGAACGGCAAGGTGATCCCCGTCAGGGGGATGAGCTTGAGGTTGCCGGCCGCGATGATGAAGGCCTGCACGGCGACCACGGCCGCCAGACCGGTCGCGAGCAGCGCGCCGAAATCGTCGCGCGCCGCCGCCGCGATCCGGAGGCCGCGCTGGACGAGGACGAGGTAGAGGCCGAGCACGGCCATGACCCCGGTGAGCCCGATCTCCTCGCCGAGGGCGGCCAGGGGGAAATCGGTGTGGACGGCGGGGATCGGCAGGTTGCCGCCGATGGCCGGCAGGCCGGCCCCCAGCCCGGTCCCGAAGACCCCGCCCCGGGCGAACGCGTGGAGAGCCTGGATGAGCTGGTAGCCGCTGCCGAGCGGATCCGCCCACGGGTCGAGCCACGAGGCGATCCGCTCGCCCACCAGGGGGAAGACGACACCGGCCGCGAGCGACCCCAGGAGGAACAGGGCGATCCCGGCCACCACGTCGATCAGGCTGCCGGTGGCCACGTAGAGCATCACCAGGAAGACGGCGTAGTAGAGGAGCGCCGCCCCGAGGTCGCGCTGGACAACCACGATCGCGAGCGCCAGCCCGAGCATGGCCAGCAGGGGCAGCAGGGCCGCGACCGGTGGGATCGTCAGCGGCCCGGCGAGCCGCACCCGGCCCTCGGCCAGGAGCGGCCTGTACTCGGCCAGGTAGCCGGCGAAGAAGACGACCAGGATCACCTTGAGCAGCTCCGACGGCTGGCCGCTGATCGGGCCGATCGTGAGCGTGAGGCGGGCGCCGTTCGTCTCGCTGCCGAGGACGAAGGTGAGCAGGAGCAGGACGATCCCGACCGCGGCCCAGGTGTACTTGTAGAGGCGCAGCCAGCGGTCGGAGCGGACGAACAGGGCAACGACCGCGATCACGACCAGCGACACGAGAAGCCACAGGAGCTGGAGGTCGGCAAGGACCAGCTCGCTGCCGCCGAGTTCCTGGGTGACGAGGTCCTGGGGCAGGCGCAGCATGAGCAGCAGGCCGATGCCGCCGAGCAGGCCGGAGACCGGCAGCAGCAGCTCGTCCGATCGCCGGCCGGCCAGCGACAGGGCCAGGCTGAGGGCGAACAGGCCGGCTACGTAGACGGCCAGGTGGGATGCGCCGGCAACCTCCGGACGGCCCGCCACGGTCGACCCGAGCCCGGCTGCCCCGATCCACAGCGCGAAGGCGACGGCCATGAGCAGGCCCAGCTCGCGCCGCCGCAGCCGCGGGCGTAGTGCCAGCCGGCCTGGCATCGATCCCCCGAGCGGGAGCGGTGCGGCGGTCATGGGGCGGCCATCCGGCTCATCGACGCGGCCGCTCCAGCCGGAACGCGACCTCGCCCACGCCCACGATGTCGCCGAAGCCGAGCGGCGCCGGTGCCCCGACCGGCTGCCCGTTCAGCAGCGTCCCGTTCGTGCTCCCGAGGTCCTCCAGGTACCACGCCCGCCCGCGATAGGTCAGCGCGGCGTGCTGGGCCGACGCGAACGGGTCATCGATAACGATCGAGCAGCCCAGGTCGCGGCCGATCGTCGTCACCGCGTCGAGCGGGTACACGGTGCCGACCGTGGGCTCGCCGCCGCCAGTGGACACGACCACCAGCCGACCGAGCGACCCGGCGGGGTCACGGGCCGCGCTCCGCAGGTCGCGCAGCAGCGCCCGGACGATAACCCAGAGCACCAGGTAGATCGCGGCCAGGAACAGGATCCGCAGCAGCCACAGGAACAGGTAGAAGGGCTCCATCGGTGCCTCAGGCGGATCCGCCCGGCTGCGCGGCTGGTGCCACGCCCTGGTTGCCGGCCTCGTCCGGTCGATCCGCCGGGGCGGCCACCTCAACGACCTCGATGCGCGTCGTGCCGAGCGCCAGCTGATCGCCGAACCCGAGGACGATCTCGGTCACCCGCGAACCGTTGACGACCGTGCCGTTTGTGCTGCCCAGGTCGACCAGCACCAGCCGGCCCGCTCGCCCGCTGATGCGAGCGTGGTGGCGCGACACACGGGAATCGGCCAGGACGAGGTCGTTGTCGGCTGCCCGCCCGATCGTCAGCGCGGCGCCATCGAGCACCACCGTGTGCTCGGGGGCACCCGGCGGACGCACCCGCAGGCCGGCTCGGGGCAGCGGCGGCGGCGGCCGCACCATCGTCTGCTCGATCGATCGCGGCTCGGTCGTGCCCGAGCGCGAGGCCCCCCGGGTGAACCGGGTCCGGACGTCGATCTCGCCGGCCGGGAGTGTCCCGTCGGCCACGAGGACGACCGATGGCCGCTCGCGCAGGGCGTAGCGGCGCCGTCGGGCATGGGCCATGGCCACGCCGGCCAGCTGGTCCTCGAGCACGGCCGCGGCATCGCCGTCCGGCGCGACCAGGGCCAGGTCCTCTGGCCGGAGCGCGAGCTCGAACCTGGCCGGCGCCTCGAGCCCGTCCGGTCCCACCCGTCGCTCGCGGTCGATCGCGCGCTCAAGCCGCCGGGCGAGCACGACCGGCTCCGGGTGAGTGTGGAAGAGCCGGGCACCCGGGCGCTCGAAGAGCCGTTCCAGGAACCGCTCGAGGGAAGCCAGCGGGCGCATCCGGTCGGTCGTGTCCTCCTGTGTCGAAGCCGGCTGCGCGGAGCCGGCCACGGTCCGACGAACGGCCACCCGCGAAGGTGACGATCGTCGCACGGTGCGAGTACGAGCGTCCGCGGGCGACGCAGGCCTCTACGGTATACGCTGGCGCCCGCTCGCGGGTTCACGCCCGCGTGGCGGCTGTCTGTACCCGGGGGCCAGCGTGACCGAGATCCTGACCGAGTCGTTCTGCGAGCGTTGTGGCACGCGCTACACGTTCGAGTCGAACGCCCGGCGACGCGGCTTCCAGCGGGTCCGTCTCCTCACGCTCGGCTTCAAGCACTTCGTCGAGAACGACGGCTCGACCGTCAAGGAGGCGATGGAGGCCGCCCGGGGAGACGTCACCCGGTCCGCGTCGACAGAGCAGATCGACGCCTTCCATCGCACCTTCAGCTTCTGCATGGGCTGCCGCCAGTACACCTGCACGAACTGCTGGAACGAGGCGGAGGGCATGTGTCTGACGTGTGCCCCGGACCTCTCGCGCGAAGTGCTGCCGGCGCCGTTCCCGGACCTGCCCCTCCACCCGGTGGCAGGACCCGAGTCCGCCGCCGCGGTCACACCGGGGGCAGCGGCGGCGACGGCGGAATGGCCGCTGGTGGAGCCGATCCCCACCGCGGCCGGCGTCGTTCACGGCACGGAGGCATCCGTCCCGGGCGCAGAGGCGGCCGGGCAGGTCGCGCGGGCGGAGGACGACGACGGGGCCCCGGCCGTGGAGGCCGAGGGCGCGGCAGAGGGCGACGAGGCCCCGGTCGTGGAGGCCGCGGGCGCGGCAGACGAGGCTCCTGTCGTGGAGCCGCCTGCCGTAACGGCCGGCCCTGCCGCTGAAGCCCCGCCCGCCGTGTTGATGGAAGCGCCCCCGCTCGCCCAGGCGGTCGCGTTGGCGCCCCTCGCGCCCGGCACGGGCGAAACCCTCGAGGCGCCTGCCGAGGCGGAGGTGGTCGCGGCCTCGGCGGCAGAGCAGGTCACCGAAGGAACCGTGAAGGAGCCCGCCGCGATTCCGGCGGAGATCGCCGCCGTGGCAGCGGGCACAGCACAGCCATCGGCACAACCGGCAGGCACGTCGGCGGGCCAGCCCGACGCGCTGACCCCGGCCGAGCTTGCCCTGGTCGCCGGGGCGCTGGCCGCGCGGTCGGCAGCGGCCCGCGGCGCGGACGAAGGCCGTGCAGGCCAGCCCGTCGCCGGCCTCGGGGAGCCGCGCGACCACGCCGCAGTTGGCAAGGCCCAGACCCGGGCCATGCTCGGCCGCTTCCGTCCGGGGCGGCCCGCCTCGGCCCCCCCGGCGGGCGTCGGTGCACCGCCGGTGCCCCCGGGCGCACCTGCTGCACCTGCGCCCGGACCAGTGGTGGCGCTCCCGTCACAGCCTTCCGCCGCGGCCACGCCGGCGGCCCCACCCTCCGCTGCGCCCGCGTCCGCCCCGCCTCCCACCCCGGCCGCCCATACCCCGGCCCCGCCCGCTCCCCCGCCGGCCGCTCCTGCGCGCGAGGATCTCGTGATCCAGCCGACGTGGAGCGTCGTCGCTCCCGACGCCCCGGCGGCACCAGCCACCGGGCCGGCACCCGTGGTCCCACCGCCCGGGTCGCGCGCACCGGCCGGCCCGCCTGCGCCGATCGACCCCCTCGCCACCCGTTCACCGCGGCCGCTTGCGCCTCGACCGGCACCGGCCCGACCGCCTGCCGGGGCCGTCTCACCCTGGGCGGCGCGCCTGGCGAGCGCACGCCCGGAGACCGGGGTCTGGGCCGAGTCGAGCCGGGACGTTCTCGGCGAGCCCGGTTCGGGCGCCGGGGCGGGGATCCAGGCCTGCGTGTCGTGCGGGCTGCCCCTCTCGGCGACGGCGCGCTTCTGCCGCCGCTGCGGCAGCCGCCAGGGCTGATCCCCTACCCCACGATCGGCCGCCCCGCAGGCCCGTCGAGGTCCGGCCCGGCCTCGATCCCCCGGGGCGAGATGCGTGTCGTGACCTGGAGCCAGGCTGCGCCCAGGAGCAGGATCTGGACCACGATGCTGAGCCAGATGAGCGCGGCGAACAGCGCCACGAACGAGCCGAACAGGGCGAGTGATCCGCCGACGAGCCGCGGCGCGATGAACTCGAAGATCGCGGTGAAGCCCGAGATCAGGAGGCCGGCGACCAGGCCGGCCGCCAGGACGGCACGGACGGGGAGCTTGCGGCGCGGCAACGTCGCGTAGACAAGAATCGTGAGGGCAACCGGCGCCAGCAGGCCGCCCAGGGTTGCGAGCGTCGTCGGCACGGCGCCGGCGCCGGACACCCCCAGCGCCGCCATGATGACCCCGGCCAGCGTGGCCACCACGAGCAGGGCCGCGACCAGGCCGAGCGCGAGCGCGACCAGGAGGACGCCAAGCAGCCGGCGCTGCACCACGTCGCGTGCGGGGGCGCCGGCGAAGACGCGGGCAATGGCATTGTCGAGCGTGCCGTACAGGGCACTCGAGGCCCACGCGAGCCCGACCAGGCCGAGAAGCGACAACGGGACAGCCCCCGAGGCGAGCGCGAGCAGGGCATCGCCGATGATCGGCTCAAGAGGGGGAAAGGCATCGACGATGGCCTCGGCGATCTCCTCCTGGGTCGCGGGGTCGCTGACGACCACCCCCACGAAACCGACCACGAGGGCGAGGCCGGGCAGCAGGGTCACCAGCACGCGGTAGGCGAGTCCGGCGGTGAGCAGCCCGCCCCCCGCCCGGTTGTAGACCGCCAGCACGGCGAGCAGGAGGCGGACGAGCGCGATCGCCAGCGTCCGGCGCCGCATCGTCTCGACGCGCGCCATGACCCGATCACGGACCGCCCCGAGGCGGGCGATCATCGCGCCGCGCGACCCCCCGCGATCACTCCTCGAGATCCTCGAAGAAACCGGGCTGGAGCGCCTCGACCGACACTCGCCGCCGCGGCCGGAGCAGGGCGCGGATCTGCGCCCGCCGGACATACCGCCGGCCGCCGGGCTTGATGCTCTGCAGCCGGCCGCTCCGGGCCCAGCGTCCCAGCGTTTCGGGCCGGATGTGGACGTTGGCGGCGGCGAGGATCCGGGACGCCTCGGCGAGGGTGATCCAGTCGGCGACGGGCCGGGTCACGGCTCGCTCGCTTTCGCGTCGCCGGCCGGAGCGGGCTGGGCGGCGGTGGGCTCCGGAGCGGCGGCCCCGGAGGCACCGCCCTCCGTGGCGGCCGCGGGCTCGGCCGGCCCAGCCGGCGCTTCGTCGGCCTTGGGTCTCGCCTCCTTGCGCGGTACCGAGGAGGCCCGGCGGTCCGTCCGGGCCCAGCCGCTGCCCTTGAAGACGAGCGTCGGCGGGGCGAACACTCGCGAGACCGGCCCGCCGCACTCGCGACATCGCTGGGGACCGGTCTCGTTCACGCCGTGCACCATCTCGAAACGGTGGCCGCAGGCGTTGCAGACGTAGTCGTAGATCGGCACTGGCTGTCTCAGTTGCCTCAACCGCGCAGGAGCCGCATGCCGCACTTGGGACAGTAGAAGGCCCGCTCGTGGCCCGAGGCGAAGCCACAGTGGGCACAGACGAGTCCACCGCGGCCCGCCGCCGGCACGGGCCGCTCCACCGGGGTCACCCCGAGGGCGTACTGGTTGGCGACGATGTTGGTGAACAGGCCGCCGAGCAGCTTCCCGGCGATCCGGTCCGTGTCGCCCCGGGCACCCCTCCCGCCCCAGCCGAGGACAGCCCGGACGACCATGTCCCCTGTTGCCTCATCCCAGTGCGAGGCGACGCCGCCGACGATCGCGCTGTACTCCGGGTAGCCAGAGGTGTCGGTCTCGCCGTCGAGGAGCGTGACCACGGCAGTGTCGAAGGCCAGGTCGATCGCGTCGAGCAGCTCCAGGACGTAGATCGCGTGACGCCCGATCGCGCTGAGGCCGTGGTGCGCGTTGATCCACTGCATCGCCTCGGAGGGGCGCACGATCGTGGGCGAGGCGCCGCTGAACTCGATCGGCAGCGGCTCGACGATCTCGATCTCGGCCTGGGCAAGCCCGGCCAGCATCGAAGGCAGCTCGGCCATCGCCCGCGGCCCGGCCTGAAGCCGGACGGCGTCGCTCGTCTTGCCCGCGTAGTAGAGCTTGAGGATGTAGTCCTGGGCGGCCACCTCCTGGGGCACGGGAGGCTCGGCGGCGACCGGTTCGTCGCGACCTTTGCGCTTCAGGAACTCGAGCGGCACGGGATCTCCTCGGGGGGCTCGGTGGCGCCTATCGTAGCAGCGTGCCGCCTCGCGACGAAGGCTGCCGCGAGGCCCGCCGCCTCAGCCGTCGCCCAGCCGGTCCCGGAGCCGCTCCACCCGCTCGGCGAGCTCGGCCGCCCGGGCGCGGGAGCCCTCGACCACCCGGGCCGGGGCCTTGGCGGTGAAGCGCTCGTCGGCCAGGCGGGCCCGGGTGGCGGCGAGCAGGCCCTCGGCCTCGGCGAGCTCCTTCTCGAGCCTGGCCCGGTCGCGCTCCAGGTGCCCGGCGGTGCCGCCGGCCGGCCGTACGACCGCCTCGAGGTCGCCGACCAGGATGACCAGGCCCCCGCCCGCGGCGGCGCCGGGGAGGACCGCGCCCTCCTCGACCCGGACGAGGGGTCGGGCCCGGGCCAGGCGCTCGAGCGCGGGGCGCAGGGCCTCGTAGGTCGGGGTCAGCTCGGCCGGAACGGCCACGTCCACCGGGAGCCACGCCCCGGGGTCGAGCTGCGCCTCGCTCCTGGCGTTCCGGATCGCCCGCACCAGCTCCAAGAGCGACCCAACCGACTTCTCGGCCGTGGCATCGGAACCGCCGGCCGCGGGCCAGTCGGCCACGATGAGAAGCCCTGGGTCGCCGGTCGCCTTCGGCAGGTGGCCCCAGATCGCCTCGGTCACGAAGGGCATGACCGGATGGAGCAGCCGCAGGTAGGTGTCGAGCGCCTCCACCAGCGTCCACCAGGTCGCCTCGCGGTCGGCAGCCGGGAGCGACGGGTCGGCGAGGCGCACCTTGGCGAGCTCGAGGGCCCAGTCGCAGAAGTCGTTCCAGATGCCCTCGTACAGGATCCGGCAGACCTCGCCGAAGGCGAAGTCGTCGAGCGCCCGGTCCACCTCGGCCACGGTGGCAGCTACGCGGGAGCGGAGCCAGTGGTCGGCCGGCCCCAGCCTGCCGGCATCAGGCGTCATCTGCGCCGCGTCCGGAATGATCGTCGCCGGACGCGCCCCGACCACGAAGCGGGCCGCGTTCCAGAGCTTGTTGGCGAAGTTGCGCGCGTTCTCGAGCTTCTCGCGGCCGAGGCGCAGGTCGTTTCCCGGCGCAGTGCCGTGGACGAGGGCGAAACGCAGCGCATCGGCCCCGTAGTCCTCGATCGTCTCGAGCGGGTCGACCACGTTGCCCTTGGTCTTCGACATCTTCTGGCCATACGGGTCGCGAACGATGCCGGACAGGTAGACGGTGTGGAATGGCGCGTCGCCGGCCAGGTGGATGCCGAGCATCATCATCCGGGCCACCCAGAAGAAGATGATGTCGTAGGCGGTCTCCATCACCGAACCCGGGTAGAAGCGGGCCAGGTCGGCGGTCGGCTCGGGCCAGCCGAGGGTCGAGAAGGGCCACAGGCCGGAGCTGAACCAGGTGTCGAAGATGTCGGGGTCCTGCGTCAACCCAGCCGCGGGGTGGCCGCAGACGTCGCAGGCGGCAGGCCCGGCCGGGTCCGCCGTCACCGTGGCGTGGCCCCCCGGGCAGTACCAGGCCGGGATGCGGTGGCCCCACCACAGCTGGCGGCTCACGTTCCAGTCGCGGATGCCGGTCAGCCAGTGCTCCCAGACCTTGTCGAAGCGCTCCGGCAGGATGCGGGTTCGACCGCTGCGTGTCGCCTCGAGCGCCTGCTCGGCCAGCGGCGCAGTCCGGATGAACCACTGGGTCTTGAGGCGCGGCTCGACGACGTCGCTGCTGCGCTGGCAGCGGCCGATGACCATCTCGTGGGGCCGCTCCCCGACGAGGTCGCCGCGAGCCGCCAGGTCGGCAAGGATCCGCGTGCGGGCCTCGTAGCGGTCGAGGCCGGCGTACGGCCCGCCGGCCGCCGTGACCCGTGCCTCGTCGTCGAGGACGGTGATCGCGGCCAGGCCGTGGCGGAGCCCGGTCTGATGGTCGTCGAAGTCGTGGGCCGGGGTGATCTTGACGGCGCCAGTCCCGAAGGCCGGGTCGACAACCGGGTCGGCGATGACCGGCACGTCCCGGTCGACGAAGGGGATCCGGGCGAGCCGTCCCACCAGGGCGGCATGGCGCCAATCGCCAGGGTGGACAGCCACGGCGGTATCGCCGAGGATCGTCTCGGGCCGGGTGGTGGCAACCGCGATCGTCGCCCCCGGGTCGGGATCCCCGGTCGCCGTGTCGAGCAGGTGATAGCGGACGGTCCACAGGCTGCCGACCTCGGGCGTCGGGATCACCTCCAGGTCGGACACGCTGGTCCGGCAGCCGGGGCACCAGTTGACCAGCGCCTCGGTCCGGTAGGCGAGGCCCTCGCGGTGGAGCCGGACGAACGCCTCGCGAACGGCCCTGGCCGATCGGTCGTCCATGGTGAAGACCAGGCGGTCCCAGTCGAGCGAGGCGCCGACGCGCCGCTGCTGGGCGAGCATGATCCCGCGAGTCTCCTCGACGAACTGCCACATGCGCTCGAGATACCGCTCGCGCCCGAGGCTCTCGCGGCTCTCGCCCTCGGCGGCGATGATCCGGTCGAGGACGAACTGGGCGGCGATCGAGGCGTGGTCGAGGCCGGGCAGCCAGAGCGCTGGCCGTCGCTGCATCCGCGCGTGGCGGGTCATCAGGTCCTCGACCGTGCTCCGCTGGGCGTGACCGAGGTGGAGCGACCCGGTCACGTTCGGCGGGGGCTGGATG
>JAGDMV010000145.1 GCA_017860675.1 Chloroflexota bacterium | reverse complement strand
GCTCCGGGCCGGCCCGGCGGCGGCGACGCCGCCGCGGCCCGAACGAGTGGCCGGCGCGCCCGGGGCGACGCCCCCCGGTCTCGTGCCGCCGCCTCCACCCGAGCCCGTGCCCGGCGCGCCCGAGCCGCCGGACCTGGCCGCCATCGGGCCTGACGACGACGAGCCGCCGCTCCCCGACGAAGCGCGCGAGCGGGCCCTCGCCCCGGCCCTGGGCCCGACCGTGCCGGTCGAGGCCGGTCCCGGCCAGCGGTTCCATGTCCACTTCCGTGGCGGCCGCGGGCCGGAGCAGCTCCAGGTCGAGATGGCCACGGTGCGCGACATCCTGCGCGGCCGGCCGGGCGCCACCGCCGTCGTCGTGCACCTTCCCCAGGGGCCCGGCCGGCCGGCGCTGCCGATGGAGTTGCGGACCGGTGTCGCCTACGACGCCGAGCTGGTGGCCGAGATCGGGCGACGCCTGGGGCCGGACGCGGTCGACCTGGACCTCGCCAGTGACGCGCCCGCTCCTCGGGCCTGAGGCGGCGCTCCGGCGACGAGCGGACGAGCTGCCCAGAGACGAGCGGACGAGTCAGGAGTCGCGCGCCGCCCGCATCGCCTGGACCACTGACAGCCGGTCGCCGAACTCGGCCCGCAGGGCGGCGAGGTCCTCCGCAGGCACCTGCAGCTCGTTGGCGACCTGGTTCAGGGTGGCGCTCTCGGTGGCCACGATCGACTCGTCGGCGGCGGCGACCAGGAAGCAGCCGCGCAGGATGGCCAGTCGCTCGGCCGGCGTGGCGAGCCGCAGGAACTCGCGGGTCACCAGGTAGTCCTCGGTCGAGCCGAACAGGCGGGCCTGCTGCTTGGCGATCTCGACCACGATGACGGCCTCGGCCTCGCTCATCTGGCCGTGCTCGACCAGGGTCCGCTCCATGAAGGCTGTCTCCTCGTCGGAGATGGTCATGTCCGACTCGGCCGCCCTGGCCAGGATGTAGGCCGCGCTGGCGATGAGGCGCGCCCGATCGGGCGGCAGCGTTTCGAGCTTGGCCACGATC
Organism: Chloroflexota bacterium; assembly: GCA_017860675.1. Lineage (GTDB taxonomy): Bacteria > Chloroflexota > Limnocylindria > Limnocylindrales > CSP1-4 > CTSoil-043. Next base: position 3,973 of record JAGDMV010000145.1, on the reverse strand, counting down.
TTGCGAACGGTGGCCGTCTCGGCGTCCGCCTCCGGCCCTGCAGCGGGCGGCACGCTCGGCGTGGGCGCTGCCGCACCGGCCGGCTGGCCGAACAACTTGTCGAAGAAGCTCATCTGGGGACCTCGCGAGTGGATGTCGATCGTGGCGCGCACGGTACACCGACTACAGCCGAAGTGGGGTCGGTGACGCTGGGCGGCGCCGGCACGTCCCGCGCCGTCGCGCCGCGGCTCAGGAGCCGAGGCTCTCGCGAAAGAACGTGACGAGCCGGCGCTCGTACTCGTCCGGCACGGAGAACGGCGCCTCGATGTGGTGCGCGCCGGGCACGATCCACGGCTCGTAGCCCGGGACGAACCGGGCGCGCACCGCCGCCAGGTCGCGGGCGTGGTGGGCGCTGATGCGCTCGTCGGCGGCCCCGTGGACGATCTCCAGCGGCCGGGCGCCGATCCGCTCCACCTCGACGAGCGGGTTGCGGCCGGCCAGGTCGTCGCCGGCGGCCAGCCGCGCCCACAGGAGCCCGCCCGGGGTGAGCCAGCCGGGGAAGCCGGCTCGGGCCAGCTCCTCGGCGAGTGCCTCCTCGATGTCGGCGTCGCCGCTGTCCTCCCAGGTCGCGGCGACGCCCGGCTCGCTGGCCATGGCCATGACCACGGCCGGCGCTCCGCCCGAGTGGCCGAAGAGGCCGATCCGCTCCGCCGGCACGCCCTGGGCCCGAAGCCAGTCCCAGGCGCCGAGCACGTCACGGTATTCCTCGGTCCCGGCCGCGTAGCGCCCGTCCTCGACGTCCGAGTCGCCGTGGTCACGCATGTCGATCATCAGGACGGAGAAGCTGTTTCGATGGAGCATGCCGGCCGGCAGCAGGATCGCCGGGTCGCGCCTGCAGCCGCCCCAGCCGTGGACGACGATGACGGCCGCGGCGTCGGTGCGTGCGGCTGGGATCCACCACGCGCGGATCGTCAGCGGCGGTTGCCTCGGGTCGCGGCTGGGGAAGCTGACGTCGCGGAAATCGGGCATCTGGTAGGGCGTCGTGTCGAAGTCGTCCGCGGCGAACTCGGACGAGACGCCCTCGGTGTCGAACCGGGCCGGCGTGTCGTTCGTGAACCGACCGCCGCAGTGGGCCGCCGTCGCGGAGAGCCGGTCGTAGACGAGGTATGTCGCCATCGCGTACAGGTCGACCGCGATGAAGGCGGCGAGCGCCAGCAGCAGTGAGACCCGTGGCCAGGTGACGCGCATGTTGATCTCCAGGGTGCTGCGGGGCCGCCCGCGCTCAGGATGCTCTGCCCCATAACCTCTGCCCGTTCGACGCCGTACCGGCGCCGATGTTGCGGCCCGGCTACTTGTCCGCGCCGAACCCGAGGCCGAGCTGGTCCTCGCCCGGCGCGTCCCGCCGCGTCCGGTCCGGCGTCGCGGCCCGGATCCGGCGGTGGCCCGGCACTCCCTCGGCGAGCAGCGGCTCGCCCACGATCATCGCCAGGCGCTCGGCCACCGGCCACCAGTCGAACGAGTCGGTGACCGACGAAGCCATCACCGTGAGGAGATGGTCGGGCGCGAGGAGGCTCGGCAGCCAATGGTCCAGGATCGCCTCGATCTCGTCGCGGAACGCGTCGCTCGTGCTCCGGACGCCGTCGGCGCGGAGGGCGATGTCGGGCTTCAACCGGACCACCAGGTCGTATGTCCCGGCCCACGCCCGGATGAGCGGTTCCACGTCGTAGCGGTCGGTCATGCCGCAGGCGCGCAGGTAGTAGGCGAAGTTGTCGACGACGCCCCGGTCGGTGACGAGGACCTCGGCCTTCGGCGCCAGCTCCAGCTCCTGGCGGATCTGGGAGACGAGGACCCAGAGCTGGGCCTCACCGGTGGCCCCCTCGTTGATCCCGAGGGGGTTGTCGCGCACGACCTCACGGCCGTACTCGACGGAGCGGCCTGCCCGCTGGATCACGTGGGCGAAGGCGTGGGCGGCAGTCGTCTTGCGGATCCCGTGGGAGCCCACGAAGGCGATCTTGGCAGGGCGCTTCCAGGCGGTCACCCACCGAGGGTACTCGTTCGGCAGCCGGCTCGCGAGGGATCGGTGAAGATAGGCGCGATGGGCAAGAGGCGTGCCGGATCCCGGGCGCTGCTCGTGGCCGCGCTGGCGGCTGGACTGCTGGTGGCGGCCTGCGGTGGCGAGCGCGAGCGCCTGAACCAGGAGCTGACCGAGCAGCTGGCATCGGCGGGAATCGAGGCCTTCGACGTGTCCGTCTGGCCCCCGCGCGGGATGGTGCCCCACACGAACGTTGAGCTCCGGGTGGAGGGCGACGAGGCGGCCGCCCGGGAGGCCTGCTCCGCGGTGGAGCGGCTCGCGGTGTACAACGGCGAGACCCCCTACCTCATCCGCGTGACCTACGACGCCGATCGTGTTACCGAATGCGGCTGGGGCACGAGCAGCCGGCGGCCGGGGGGGGCGTCGCCGCGCGGCACGCCGACGCCTGGTCGGACCGGATCGCCGTCGATCGCCGCGCCGACCGCTTCCCCGGCGCCCTGACGGCCGGTAACCCTCTTGCTGGAGGCAGGCTACCCGGCCGGCGTCGGCATCGGCCCCACGACCGCCACCGAGGACCGATGGGCGGGGTCGAAGCGGACGGCTGCCTCCGTGCCGGGCGCGAGCGCCGCCTCCTGCGCCTCGGTCAGCAGGCCGGTGGCCTTCGCTCCGTAGTCCCCGCCGCCGTCCGGGTGCATCTCGAGCTCGAAGGCGATCAGGCGCTGCCGGCTGCCGCCCGCCGGGGTCATGGAGAAGCCCGTCCGCCAGACCCGGCGGACCGTTGCGCGCCCCGGGGTGCCTGAGGCGGCCAGCCGCCGCACGTTCCGCAGGGGCCTGGCCACGAACAGGCCGACGCCGGCCATCACGCAGCCGAACGAAACGAGGATGGAGAGGCCGATGGCCCACGCCCCGCCGCCGATCGTGAGCGGGAACTCCGCGCCGGTGGTCCAGCCCAGCGCGTGACCGATCCAGTACCCGACCCAGGCGGCAATGATGCCGATCACCACCAACCCGACGATGGTTGCCAACGCCCGCATGACACCCCTCCCAGCGCTTGCGCTGGGGGCATTACGCGCCCGCCTGCCGCGGACGGCAAGAGGCGAACGGCCCGTCCGCGGCTGCCCTCGCCGGGACGCGCCCGCCGCCTCGGCGCGCCGTTCGGGCCCTCAGCGGCGCTCGATCCGCCTGACCGGCCCGCCCGGCCGCCAGGCCGAGATGACGAGGTGATCGCGCGACGGCGCCTCCTCGACGGTCGACACCTCGGTGATCTTGACGCGGACCAGCTCGAACGGGTGGGGTGGTCCGCCCACCGCTCCGATGAATGCCGCCTTCGCCGCCTCGTCGTCGACCAACACGGCTCGGCCGGAGATGCGGGCGTCCCCGCGGAAGCCGGGTGGGTCGTCCGAGCCGCTGTGGACGGCGAGCCGCGGGTCGCGACGCAGGTCGTCGAACTTGCGCGATCCGAGGAGGCCGCCGATCCAGAGCTCGCCGCCGCGGATCGTCAGCTCGACGCCGGACAGCCGCGGCGACCCATCGGCCCTGAGGGTGCCCATGACCAGGTGCCGGTGTGCCTGGAGCCGCTCCCGGACGAAGCCGGCCAACTCGGGCGCAGCGGCCGCGAAGTCGGCCCAGCTCGCGGTGAGCGCCGGCTCTCCGTCGTTCGTGGTCATTCGCGCCTGCATCGTACCGCGCCGCTCGAGCCGGACGGGTCCTGGACATGGAACGACCCCGGCGGCATGGCCGGGGTCGTTCGCCCTCAACACGGCTCGGGCACGAGCCTGGAGTGGACTCGCCGGCCACCCCCCAGCAAGCGCGGCGACGTCCGGTGTGGACTGTGCGCCTCGACACAATCCGTTCGCAACCCCCCATCGAGGGGGTCTGCCTGTGTCGCGTGCAAACCTTGGATGCGTGGTACCGGAGCCGGGATTTGAACCCGGACGAGGTTGCCCTCAACGGTGTTTGAGA
>JAGDMV010000144.1 GCA_017860675.1 Chloroflexota bacterium | reverse complement strand
CCGTCGGCGGTGACGATCGCTCCGTTCACGTTCGACGCCTCGGCCGACGCGAGCCAGGAGATCAGGGCGGCGATCTCGTCCGGCTTGGCCTGCCGCTCGGCGGCGGCGTGGATCTTGGCCAGCCGGGCGATGTCCCACTGGGCACGCGGCACGGCCGTCGTGCCGATGTTCGTCTCCACCCCGCCCGGGCACACGGCGTTGCAGCGGATGCCCTCGGTCTGGTAGGTCCAGGCCACGTTCCGGGTGTAGCCGATGATCGCGTGCTTCGAGGCGGTGTAGGCGACGCCGGCCGCCCCGCCACGGAAGCCCCCGACGGAGGCCACGTTGACGATGCAGCCGGCCTTGCGCTCCATCATCCCGGGCAGGACCGCCCGGCCCAGCCGCATCGCCCCGGTCACGTTCACGTCCATCACCCGCGCCCAGGTCTCGTCGTCCACGTCGTGGGCGGCCAGGAAGGCGTCCATGATCCCGGCCACGTTGGCCAGCACGTCCACCCGGCCGTGGGCGGCGATCGCCCCTGCCACCACGCGGTCCACGTCGGCCTGGCTGGTGACGTCCGCCTTCACGAGGGTGACCGTGGCCCCGGCGGCCGCGAACTCCTCGGCCGCCAGCCGCAGCCCCTCGTCGGAGACGTCGAGGCCGGTGACGGTCGCGCCCTCGAGGGCGAAGCGGAGGGCGGTGGCCCGGCCGATGCCGTAGCCGGCGCCGGTGACGATGACGACCCGGCCGACGTGACGAGCGACGTCCATACTCCACGACCTCAGCAGCTGACGGGCGGTAAGGCGCCAACTATAGGCGGGACGCTGGCGGCGACGTCGGCAGCCGGCCGGTACGCGTGACAAGTCGCGTCCGCGGATATCGCGGTGGACCGCGCGAGGTGGGTGACATGCGTCGCAACAACGAACATGCGGCTGCCGCCGGGCCCGGCCCGAGGCCGTCCCCGGCTGACGGCAGGGCGCGCCGCGCGACGCTCCTGGCGGCTGTTGCCGCGCTCCTGATCCTGGCCGGGTGCGCTGGTCCGGCGCCCTCGGCCGGCCCGGCGACGCCCGTCGCCGCCCCGCGGGTGACCGTCACCCTCGGGATCTACTCGGGCCGGCCGGACCCGTCGTGGGAGCTCGACCCGGCCCAGTCCGCGGCCCTCGTCCGGCTGCTCGCCAGCCTGCCGGCAGTCACAGGCGTCCCGCCCGAGGGCGGCCTCGGCTACCGCGGCTTCGGCTTGGTGATCGACGCCGGCGGCCAGGCCGTGGAGCGGCTGGTCGCCTACCGCGGAGCGGTGGCGGCGCAGGGCACGGGCGCGCGCCAGGTCAGGACCGACCCCACGCGGAGCGTCGAGCGCCTTCTCCTCGAGACCGGCCGGTCATGGCTCACGCCGGCGGAGATCACCGCCGTCGAGGCGGACCTGGGCAGCCCCTGACCGCTCCGCGGTCAGCCCCTGACCGCTCCGCGGTGCCTGCCCGGCCGGCCGCGCTCAGGCCGGCTCGATGAAGAGCGCCCGCAGGGTCGACTGGGCCGCGCGATCGAGGCCGAGGCCGTCGGCGAAGTAGGCCTCGACCGAGCCGTGGAGCCGGCCCATCTCGTCCAGGGCTGCTTCGAGGTACTCGGGCCGGACGTCGACGATCGGCCGGATCAGCTCGGGGTCGCCGCCCACGGCCGCGAACTGGTCGAGCCACGGCTGGGCCAGGGGCGCGAGGTAGGGGCCGCTCGCCAGGAAGTCGGCCATCACCAGGTCGTCGGGCACGTCGAGGAGCATCAGCAGGGCGGCGGCCGCCCAGCCGGTCCGATCCTTGCCGGTGGTGCAGTGGAAGAGGGCCGGCAGGTTGCGCGGGTCCGCCAGGTCGGTGAAGAGCCGACCGTATCCTTCTCGGGCGCTGGGGAGGCGCACCAGCTCGCGGTACATGGCGGTCCACATCGCAGCAGCTTTCCCGTCGCCGAGGAGCTCCCTGGCGGCGCGGGGGTCGGCCATGCGCTCCATGAGCATCTTCGGCGAGGCGGCGGTCGAGTCCCGGACGACGTCGACGACGACGTGCCCGGTCGCGGGGGGCAGGCGGTCGGGCTGCATCGCCCGCTCACCCTCGGAGCGCAGGTCGTAGACGGCGCGGATGCCGAGCCGGGCGAACGCGGCCACGGCGTCGCCCTCCAGCCGGCTGAGATCGTTCGACCGGTAGAGGAGGCCGGTCCGCACCCGGCCCCCCGCGCGCACCGGGTAGCCGCCGACGTCGCGCAGGTTGGGCAGGCTGGCGATGCCGAGGGCCGCACCCGGCACGAGGCGCCCGCTGCTCATCGCGCGAGTCGCCCCGGCGCGCCCGACCCGCGCTCGTCCAGGACCTGGACGATGAAGGCGGCCGCCGCCACCGCCGCCCGCAGGCGCCCGTGAGCCCCGTGCTGGAAGAGTCGCAGGTCGAGGACCTGGCACCACCCCCCGTCAGGTGCCGCCACCGCCGCCCGGAGCACGGTCTGGGTCGCGCTGTCGGTCCGGGCGACGAGGGCGAGGCCGATCTCGACGCCGGCCTCGCGGGCCACCTCGGCAGCCTGCGCCTCGACCGGCCAGGACGCCGGGTCGGGCTCGACCGCCGGTCCCAGGACGACCGCCCGGTCGAGCGCCGGCACCTCGGCCAGCAGCTCGGCCAGGGCTCCCCGCGTGCCGGCCTCGACGGTCGCCAGGCGGGTCCCCGACCGACGGGCAGCGGCGGCGACGAGGTCCGCCCAGGACGTCTCGTCATCGGCCCACACGTATCCCTCGAGGGAGGCGCGGATGGTGTTCTCCGTCCGCGCCAGGAGGTCCGCCGCCGGCTCGACGACCCGCCCCGAGCCGTCGATCACGTCCGTGGCCGAGATGCGGACGTCGAGCCAGTCGGCGCGGGCATACGTGGCCACGACGGGGTTCGAGGCCCGGAGCATCGCCTCGCCGAGCCGCTCGGCTACGACCGACTCGCCGATCCCGTAGGTCCGCAGCGTCCGGACCAGGCGCCCGTCTCCCAGGCCGCGCTCTCGCAGCCGGGGGAGGGCCCAGCCCGTCCACATCGCCCGCATCTCCCGCGGCGGCCCCGGGAGCAGGACCGCGATCCGGCCGTCGGGCCGGTCGACCCACCAGCCCGGGGCGGTGCCGTTGGCGTTCGGGATCGGGGTGGAGGAGGGGATCGTCCAGGCCTGCTTCAGGTTGGCCGCCGGCAGCGCGACGCCCCGGCGGGCGAACAGGTCGCGCAGCCAGGCCTCGAGCCCGGGATCGATCGCCGGCTCCTCGCCGACCGCGGCCGCGATCGCCTCCCGGGTCAGGTCGTCGGGCGTCGGTCCGAGCCCGCCGGTGGCGACCACCAGGTCAACCGCCTCCAGGGCGGCGCTGAAGGCGGCGGTGACCTGCCCAAGGTCGTCGGGCAGGGCCGCGATCCGGCGGACGGTCACCCCGGCGATCGACAGGGACCGCCCCAGCTCGCCGCCGTTCGTGTCCCGGGTCTCGCCCGCCGTCAGCTCGCTGCCGACGGCGAACAGCTCGGCGGAGAGGATCCGGCGCGCCGCGGGGCGATCGGGCCGCGGGGTGGTCACGGCGGAAGGGTACGTCGGCCGCCCGCGGCGCGGGACCGCTGCCGGCGCTCGGCGGCGCGCGAAGCGGTCACGGCGCCCCGACCTCGTCCATGACCCGCTGCCAGGTGGCCTCGTCGGCGAGCGGCAGGAGACGGCGGACGACGAACTCGATCTGGCGCATGCACCGGTCGCGCCAGATCCCGCCTTCGATGAAGGCGCGATGACCCTCCTCGGTCCAGATCTCCATGCCGATCAGGTCGCGGCACCCGGTCGAGCCGTACACGGCCTCGAACTCGCCCATCAGCCGGGCCGTGATCTGCCGCGCCGCTCGCTTGGCCTCCCGGTGGTCGGCGATCCGGGTTGCGGCCAGCAGGCCGACGGCCATGGCCGCCCCCGAGATGGCGCTGCAGGTTCCGCCGCTGTGGGCTACGCCGCCGTTGAGGGCCATCGCCGCCGACGAATCGGCGCTGTCCGGCAGCCCGTAGGCCGTCTTCAGGACGATGAAGGCCGTCTCGGCGCAGCCCCAGATGTTGTCGTCGTTGAGGAACAGGACCTGTGCCGCCGCGATGGCCTCGGACTCGTTCATCGGCTCCCGTGATCCTGTTGCGGCTCGATGGCCCGTGCGACTCGTTGACCGTTCACCACGCGTATCCTATGCTCGATTATCGATGATTCGTCGCGCAGCGGCATGACCCCAGCAGGGCATGGAAGGGGAGCCATGAGCCAGATCGACATCTTCAGCCTCGAGGGCCGCGTGGCGCTCATCTCCGGCGGCGGCGGCGCGATCGGCTCGGCGCTGGCCACGGCCCTTGCCGGGGCAGGTGCCCGGGTGACGGTGGTCGACATCACCGATGAGCGGGCCGAGGCGGCCGCGGCGAAGATCCGCGAGACTGGGGCAGAGGTGCTCGCTCTCCGCGCCGACGTCACGAACGAGGCCGACTGCGAGCGGATCGTGGCCGCCACGGTCGAGCGTTACGGCCGCCTGGACATCATCGTCAACGCCGTCGGCGGCGGGGCGGGCAAGGTCCTGTTCAACGCCGAGGACTACCCCCGCGACGCCTGGGACTGGATCATGGAGCTCAACGTCCGGAGCACGCTCCTGGCAACCCAGGCCGCGGTCAGGGCGATGATCGCCGGCGGGCGCGGTGGCCGGGTCCTCAACATCTCGTCCGTCCGTGCCTCGCTCGGCATCAACGCCGGCTACTCGGCCTACGTCGCCGCCAAGGGCGCCATCAGCTCGCTCACCCGTCAATGGGCCACCGAGTGGGCCAAGCACGGCATCACCGTCAACGCCATCGCCCCCACCTTCGTCGACACGCCCCAGGTGGCGATGCTGCTCGACGACCCGGCCTTCAAGGCCGGCATCGTCAGCCGCATCCCGCTCGCTCGGGTGGGCGGCACGAACGACCTGGTCGGGGCGGCCCTGTTCTTCTGCTCCGACGCGTCGTCGTTCGTGACCGGCCAGATCCTGGGCATCGACGGCGGC
>JAGDMV010000143.1 GCA_017860675.1 Chloroflexota bacterium | reverse complement strand
CGCCCGCCGCGCCGGCCCGACCCCCATCGACCGGGACCGCCCGGGCGGACCGCTAGACTTCGGGCATGGCGCGTTTCTCCTACGGTGGCCAGGCCCTCATCGAGGGCGTGCTGATGCGCGGTCGCGACACGATCGCGGTCGCGCTGCGCCACCCCGACGGCCGGATCCTGTGGGCCGACGAGCAGCTGGGCGGCGGCTTCCGCTCGACCCGCTGGGCGAAGCTGCCGCTCGTCCGCGGGCTGGTGGTGCTGTACGAGACCCTCGTGGTCGGCACGCGCTGGCTCATCCGCTCCGCCGGCGTGGCCGCGGCCGAGGAGAGCGCAGTCCCCGGAGAGGCGGCCCCGGCCTCGGCAGACCTCGGCAAGGGCGCCGTGGCGCTCATGCTGGGCATCACCCTCGTCCTTGGGGTCGGCCTGTTCTTCGTCCTGCCCCTGCTCGTCGCCCGCTTCGTGGCCGGCGGTCAGCCCGGCTTCGTCGAGCGGGTCGTGGAGGGGATCGCCCAGGTCACCATCTTCGTGGGCTACCTGTTGGTGATCAGCCGGGCCAGCGACGTCCGCCGGACGTTCCAGTACCACGGCGCCGAGCACATGTCGATCCATGCCCTGGAGGCCGCCGACCCGCTGACGGTCGAGGCCGTGCGGCGCTACCCGACGGCGCACCCGCGCTGCGGCACCGAGTTCCTGGTGGTCGTGATCCTGGTGGCGATCTTCGTGTTCAGCCTGGTCGGCCGCCAGGAGCTGTGGCTGACGATCCTCAGCCGCATCGTCCTGGTCCCGGTGATCGCGGCCGTCGCCTACGAGCTGCTGCGCTTCGCCGCCCGACACCGCCGGTGGGCGATCGTCCGCTGGCTGTCGGCGCCGGGGATGTGGGTCCAGATGATCACCACCAAGCAGCCGACCGACGACATGATCGAGGTGGCCATCGTGGCTCTCGAGCAGGCCCTGGCGGCCGATGGGGAGGCGCTCCCCGCGGAGGCCGGGACGATCGAGCGCGAGCCGCTCGCGTCGCCGAGATCAGCCACGCCGGCGACGCCGGACGACCTCGCGGGCGAGCCGGTCGTTGGCGCCGACGCCCCGCCCACGCTCGCCACCACGACCCCGGCGGCGCCCGACGCGCCGGCCGCGGCTTCCACCGGGGAGTCCTGAGCCATGGACACCGCCCCGATCGAGGCCAAGCTGCGTGAGGTCGCGGGCCAGGCCGCTTTCCTCCAGGCCGAGCTCGCCCGGCCGGAGGTCAGCGCCGACCCGGACGCGATCCGGCGCATCGGCCGCGAGCTCGCCCGGATGCAGCCCGTGGTCGATGCCTTCCATCGCCTCGAGGCGACGCGGCAGGAGCTGGCGGGCGCCCGCGAGCTGCGCGACGGGGAGTCGGACGAGGAGCTGCGCGCCTATGCCCGCGACGAGATCGCCCGCCTGGAGGCGGAGGAGGCGGCCCAGGTCGAGGCGCTCAAGGTCCTGCTCCTGCCCCACGACCCGAACGACGACAAGAACGTAATCCTGGAGATCCGGGCCGGGGCCGGGGGCGAGGAGGCCGCCCTGTTCGCCGGCGACCTGCTGCGGATGTACCTGCGCTACGCCGAGCGGCACCGCTTCCGGCCCGAGATCCTGAGCCTGAACGAGACCGGCATCGGCGGGGTGAAAGAGGCGATCGTCCAGGTCTCGGGCGAGGGCGCCTACTCACGCCTGAAGTTCGAGGGCGGCACCCATCGCGTCCAGCGCATCCCGACCACGGAGTCATCCGGGCGGATCCACACCAGCACCGCCACCGTCGTCGTCATGCCCGAGGCCGAGGAGGCCGAGGTGGAGATCGACGAGGACAAGGACCTGCGCATCGAGGTCAAACGCTCGTCGGGGCCCGGTGGCCAGTCAGTGAACACCACCGACTCGGCCGTTCGCATCACCCACTTCCCGTCTGGCCTGGTGGTCGAGATCCAGGACGAGAAGAGCCAGCACAAGAACAAGGCCAAGGCGCTGGCCGTGCTGCGCGCCCGCCTTCTCGACATCGAGCGGACGAAGTTGCGCGAGTCGGAGTCGGCTGCCCGGCGCTCGATGATCGGGGCCGGCGACCGGGCCGACAAGGTCCGGACCTACAACTTCGCCCAGGACCGGGTGACTGATCACCGCATCGGCCTGGACCTGTCGAACCTGCCCGGCGTTCTCGACGGCAACCTGGACCGGCTGATCGACGCCCTCGTCACAACCGACCAGGCTGAGCGTCTGCGCCAGCTCGTCGAGGAAGAGGCGGGCACGCCGGCCTGAGGCCGGGCGAGCCGCCATGGCCATGCGGACGATCGGCGAGCTGGTTCGCGAGGGCACGGCCCGCCTGGCGACCTCCGGCTCCGACACGCCGAGACTTGACGCCGAGCTGTTGCTCGCGGACGCGATCGGCGCCGACCGGACGGCCGTCATTGCCCACCCCGAGGCGCCCGTCGGCGTGGACGGGTCCGCCCGCTTCCGCGAGCACCTGGAGCGGCGCGCCGCCGGCGAGCCGGTCGCATACCTGCGCGGCCTGAAGGAGTTCCACGGGCTCGCCTTCGCCGTCGACCGGCGAGCGCTCATCCCCAGGCCGGAGACCGAGCTCATCGTCGACATGGCCAGGGCGGAGCTCGTCGAGCGCCTGACGGGATCGGCGCGGCCGGCCGGGACCCCACCGGTGGTCGTGGCCGACGTTGGCACCGGCTGCGGGGCGATCGCCGTCGCGCTGGCCGTGGCCCTCCGCCGGCTTGGGATGCTCGGCGAGGTCGAGATCGTGGCCAGCGACATCTCGCCCGAGGCCGTCGACCTCGCCCGCGAGAACGCTGTGGCGCACGCGGTCGCCGACCGGGTCGGGGTCGTCGCCGCCGATCTGCTGCCGCCGGCCGGGCTGGCGGTCCCGCCGTTGCGCATGCGGGCCGAGGTCGACGTGGTGGTCGCCAACCTGCCCTACGTCCGGAGCGGCGACCTGGCCGGACTGCCGCCGCCCGTCTCGTTCGAGCCGGCCGCCGCGCTCGACGGCGGGCCGGACGGCCTCGCCCAGGTGCGCCGCCTGGTCGACCTGCTGCCCGGGCGGCTGGCCGTGGGGGGCGTGGCCCTGCTCGAGATCGGGGCAGGGCAGGGCGAGGCGATCGCGGAGATGGCCGCAGAGCGGCTCCCGGGCTGGTCGTGCTCGGTGTCACGCGATCTCGGCGGGCTGCCGCGCATCGGCAGGCTGGAGCGCGCCGGCGCCGGCCGGCAGTGACCGCGTGCCGGTTGACCCGGCCGTCGCCGTTCGGGGCGACAATGGCGCCGTGACCCCCGACTCGTCGCCGGCCGTCCGCCTCCTCGTGCTCGACATCGACGGGACCCTCATCGGGACCGATGGGATCCTGCGGCCGCGAACGATCGCGGCCGTCCACGCGGCGATCGCCGCCGGGGTGCGGGTCGCCCTCGCGACGGGCCGCATGCCGAGCAGCGCCCTGCCGGTCGCGCGCCGCCTCGGCATCCGCGAGCCGATCATCGGCCTCCAGGGCGCCGCGATCCGGGAAGTGCCGGCCGACGAGACCGGCCGCCGGGGCCGGCTCCTCTTCCACAGGCCGCTGGATGTGGCGACGACGCGCGACGCCGTCGCCTGGTGTCGCGAGGCCGGCCTGGTGCCGCACCTCGGCCGCCTCGAGACCATGTACTTCGACCGGTCCGACCGGCACCTGGATGCCTGGTCGCGCTGGCTGCCGACGACCGTCCACATCGTGGCCGACGTGGGCGCCTGGGCCGGGCCGCCCGTCAGCAAGGTGATCGCCATCGGGGCGCCGGGGCAGGCCGCGACGGTGATCGAGGCGGCCAGCGCCAACTTCGACGGACGGGCCCGGCCGATGGTGAGCCACCCGGAGTTCCTCGAGTTCGTCGCACCCGGCGTCTCGAAGGGTCGGGCAGTTCGCTGGCTTGCCCGCCGGGCGAGGATCCCGCTGGCGGCGACGATGGCGATCGGCGATCAGCTGAACGACCTCGAGATGATCACCGCTGTCGGGCTGGGGGTGGCGATGCCGGACGGGCCGGCCGAGCTGCTGGCCGCCGCCCGGCTGGTCGCCCCGCCGCTGGCCGAGGACGGCGTCGCGGCGGTGATCGAGCGCTACGCGCTCGGCGGGCGCCTGGCGCGGTGATGGAACCGGGAAGGGGCCGGCGCGAGGCGGCCGGGTGCAGCCGGGAGGCCCGGACGAGAACGGCGGCGATGGAGTCAGCAGGCAGCAGCCAGGATTGGGTCCGCACGGCCCGGTCGGGCATGGGCGGGCACGGGGTGGCCGGGTGGGCGAGAATGGGCCCGCTCCCGCTTCGCCCGCCGAGGCGATGGGAGGCCGAGGAGAGGGCATGAGCGTGTCGGGTTCCCCGCGGACCGCCTGGGCCTCGCTCGCCGAGGTCGACTCCGAGGTCTGGGCCGCGATGCGCGGTGAGGCCGAGCGCCAGCGGCGGCACCTCGAGCTGATCGCCAGCGAGAACTACACCTTCGCGGCGGTCATGGAGGCGCAGGGCTCGTGGCTCACGAACAAGTACGCCGAGGGCCTGCCCGGGCGGCGTTACTACGGCGGCTGCGAGTGGGTCGACCAGGTCGAGCGCCTGGCCCGCGAGCGTGCCCTGACCCTGTTCCCCGGGGCGGCCCACGTCAACGTCCAGCCCCACTCTGGCGCCCAGGCCAACCAGGCAGCCTTCTTCTCCGTCCTCTCGCCCGGCGACAGGATCCTTGGCATGAGCCTGGCCCACGGCGGTCACCTGACCCACGGCTCGCCGGTCAACCTGTCCGGCAGGTGGTTCGAGGTCCACCAGTACGGCGTCGACCCCGCCACCGAGCGGATCGACTACGACGCCCTCGAGCGGCAGGCGGCCGAGGTCCGGCCGAAGCTCCTGATCGTCGGCGCCAGCGCCTACTCGCGCCTCTTCGACTTCGAGCGCCTGGCCAGCATCGCCCACGGCGTCGGCGCCTTCCTGCTGGCGGACATCGCCCACGTCGCCGGCCTCGTGGCGGCAGGAGTCCACCCCTCGCCGTTTCCGCACGCGGACCTGGTCACGACCAC
>JAGDMV010000142.1 GCA_017860675.1 Chloroflexota bacterium | reverse complement strand
AAGGGGTGGCGCTGCCGCGGTGCCGCCCGGCGTCTCGTCGCCCCAGCCCTGGCGGTCCGGGGCAGTGGCGAAGCGGCGCAGCTCGCCGGAGCGGTCGAGACCGACCAGGACGTCGCCCAGCAGCCGCTCGCGGGGGGCGGGCTCGCCCCGCGCTTTCAGGATGGCGGCGGCCGTGTCGGCGACGACGCGCGCCGCTGTCGACGGGGAGAAGCGCCCGTCGATCGGCTCCGGACCGGCGAAGACGCCGCGGCCGGCGACCACCCCCGGGTCGCCCGCGCCGCCGGGCACCGGGGGCAGTGGACGATTGGCGCGGGAGCGCGCCGCCGGCCCGAGCGCGCCGCCCGGCGGGACGAGCTCCACCAGGCCTCCCGGCCGGTCGTCGGCATCCGACAGCCGCGCCGACGCCACGCGCCAGCCGGCCGCCGCCCCGGCGAGGCCGGCAGCCAGCAGGCCGTCGGTCCCCTCGCCGTCGAGCAGCACCACCGCCCGCCCGTCGCGGCCGAGGGCCGGCGCAACGCCCTCGAGCGCCACGCGGAGGGTTGCCGGCGGCGTCGTCCGGCGGCCGGCCGCGGGCGACCGGCCGAGGCCGTCGAGCGGCAGCAGCAGTGCCGCCTCGCGACCCAGCGTCCAGGCCGTCAGCAGGAAGGCCTCGGTCAGCCGTTCGGGGCTCCACTCCACGGGCGGCTGGCAGAGGGCGAGGCGGACGCGCGCGCGGTGACCCGATTCGAGGGCGGCGCCCTCCTCGGCCAGCCTCCCCAGGACGCCGGGCGCGGCCACCCGCAGGGCGACCATCGGCGGGCCGTCCACCACCCCCACCAGCGGCTCCACGAGGCGCGCCTGGACCCCGCCGAGCGGGCCCTCGTCGAGCGCCTGGACGAACCCGCGGATGAGCTGGTAGCCGTCCTCCAGGGCGACCCACGGGTTGCGCTCGCGCCAGACCGCGGCCCGGGGCGCCTGGAGCGCGCCGCCCACGACGCGCACCGGCCGGGTCCGCTGCCCGCCGGCGGCGAGGCGGCTCGCCGGCAGGACCGCATGCAGCAAGGCCAGCCGGAGCGCCGACGTCACGTGCGAGGCGCGCAGCTCGCCGTCGACGTGCTGGAGGATGGCAGCCAGCGAGACGAGCTGACGCGGCGTGTGCAGGTCGAGGATCGCCTCGATGAGCGCAGGGTCGGCACCGGGCGGGACCGGGAAGCGGTCGCGGATCGAGGCCCGGGCGGTGGCGGCGTCCGGCTCCCGGGCGAGGGCGCGGACCTCGTCGGCCGCCTCGACCGGGGCCCGCCGCCGCTCGCCTGTACGCCCGCGCCGGTCGAGGCAGGCGGGGCAGCGGAACGCGCGCTGGGTCGGGCGCGGTCGTCCGCCGTCGCGCGGCTGCTCCCAGGTGAGCTCGTCGAGGGCGATCGGCCTGCCGCAGGTCGGACAGGTGGTGGCGAACCGCTCGGCGATCCACGCCCGCAGCGTCGACGCGCCGTGGGGAGCAGCGGCCACGGCCTGGAAGGCGGCATCGAGGTGACGGAGGTCCGGCGGCCGGACCACGACGTCGGCCAGCAGCCGGCTGATCGCGGTCGCCTCGACAGACACGGCACGCCGGCCGAGAGCGAGTGCTGTCCGCGCCACCCAGCCCCCACGACCGAGGGGGTCGACGATGACATCGTCGGGCCGCGTCCTGGCGCCGATCTCGCGCGCCAGCACCTCCGGCGGCAGGGCCGGCGCGAGCCGGGCGAAGACCGGCAGCTCGAGCGGAGTCGACGCCCGGGGGGCTGCGTCGCGGGTCGTCATGGCCGCGCGATTCTGCCAGAGCCGGGCCGGGAGGGGTCCGGCCGGAGCCGAGGGCTACGGCTCCTCGAGCTCGTCCGGCTCCTCCTCGAACGCCTCGTCGGGGGTGACGTCGGCCGGCAGAACACGGTCGAGGTCCTCGATCTCCTCGTCCTCGACGTCCTCCTCGAGATCCTCCTCGAGCAGGTCGTCCTCGCGCACCAGCGTGCCCTTCGTGTACGGGCGAAGGTCGGTCGACTTGGCCGCGGTGGGGAAGCTCACCTTGCCGTAGTTGCGCGGGTCCTGGAGGATCTCTCGGACGATGATGCGGACGTCCCGGTCGCCGATGGCGATGACGCCGGCCAGGTAGCGGTTGCCGTCGGCGATGAGCTTGAGCAGCCGGGCGGCGACGCGCGGCTCGACCATGCCGATGCGCACGCCGTTCGAGATGGCGACGAGGCGGTTGGCCTCCGGCACCAGCTCGACCTGGTCGCCGGGGTTGACCTGGGCCAGGCGACGCGGCCCGGCCAGCTCGACGAGGTGGGCGAAGCCGGTCTTGCCGGTCTCCTCGACGAAGATCCCCACCGGCGCCTTGCTGCCCGGCTCCGCCGCCGCGGTCCGGTCACCGGCCTCGGGCAGCAGGAGGCGGAGGCGGTCGATGTTCCGCTCCGCGATCCGGTTCGTGGGATCGAGCGCCAGCGCCTTCTGGTAGTGCTCGCGGGCGCTGGCGAGCTCGCCCAGCTCCCAGAGGGCCTTGGCAAGCCGGTTCTCGGCCTCGGGGTCGGGGCCGAACTCGAGGAGCCTGCGGTTGGTCTCCGCCGCCGCATCCCACTCGGCTGCGGCAGCGTGGGCGATCGCCTGCTCAGAGAGCTGGCGCTTGATGCGCGACTGGCTCGGCGCGGTCGCGCTGGCTTCGAGCTCGGGGAAGGTCAAGGGACAGGGTCCTTTCGGTCGGCGCCCGGCGCGCGATGGCGGGCCGGGGGAGTGGGCAACTCCGGTTTGTAGCATCAGCGCACAGGCCCGTCAAACGTGTCCGCCGCCGCGTGTCCGCGCCGCCGGCCAACCACCGGGCCCCGAGCCCGCCGGCGGCATGCGGTCAGGCGCGGTTCAGCAGGTTCCAGGCGACGACCACGATGCCGACCAGGAGGAGGAGCCCGATCTCCCATAGCGAGCGCAGGTCGCGCCGTACGGGCCGCGGGCTGGCCCGGTACGTATCCCAGAGGTAGAGGACGAGGACGAGCAGCGCGGGGCCGAGGAGACGCGGGATGGCCATCGCCCGGAGCGCGACGGCCGCGATGGCGATCACCAGCGCGTAGCTGGACGCGGCCACTGCCGCATCGCGGCTGGACCCCCCGCGCAGCACGGCAAGGCGGAAGCCGAGCAGGGCCGCGACCGCCGCATCCGCCAGGGCCAGCAGGGTGACCGCGTCGGCCGGCATCGGCGAGACCGGGTCTCCTGCCCCGGCGGGCTCCACCAGGGCGCCGGGGATGCCGGCCGCGATCCCGGCGAAGGCAAGGGCGGCGGCAACGAGCGCGAGCGCCCGGACCGTGCTCCGGTCCCCCCCCGTGGGGCCGTGCACCCGGCGGCGAATCCGGCGTTCCACCGCCATCGCCGCAACGAGAAGCAGGGCGGCGACCGTCACCACCGGGACGAGCGCCAGGCCGGTGGGGACGAGGCGGCCGGCCAGGATCGCCCCGCCGGCCATGATCCCGGGCAGGATGGTCACCTCGAGAGCCCGGCCGTCGGCCGGGTCCGCGGCAGCGACGGCGACCATGCCCAGCGCGACGGCCGCCCCGGCGAGGACGGCGACCACGAAGACGGACGGCGGGGGCACGACGACGCCGACCGCGACCAGGGCGGTGCCGAGCAGGGCGAGCTCGGCCAGCGGATCGCGGAGGCCCGGCCGTCCCTGGGGAGCCGGCTCGGAAACGGGCGGGAGAAGCTGCATGCCCGGCAATCCTAGGCGAGGGGCGACCGGCCCGCCACCCTCAGCCGACCCGGGCCGGCTTGCCGGCGACCCAGGCGAGCAGCTCAGCCCAGCTCCAGGTGTTGACCACCAGCGCCGGCTCCAGCCACGCCCGCCGCGCCTGGGCCACACCCCAGCGAACGTCGCCCAGCTCCTCGACCCGGTGGGCGTCGGAGTCGACCAGGAAGCGGCAGCCGGCCGCCGCCGCCCGGCGGGCCCGCTCCGGCGAGAGGTCGAGGCGGTGGTCGGAGCCATCGATCTCGAGCAGCGTGCCAGTTCGGGCAGCCTCGCCGTAGATCGTCTCCCAGTCGAGGTCGAGGTCGTCGCGCGCTCGTTCTCCCAGCATCCGCCCAGCCGGATGGGCGATGGCGTGCACGTGCGGGTGGCGGATCGCGGCCAGCACCCGGGCGGTCAGCTCGGCGCGCGACTGGCGCCGCCCCTGGTGGAGGGCGGCGATGACGAGGTCGAAACCGGCCAGCACCTCGTCGGGCAGGTCCAGGGTCGCGTCGGCCCGGATCTCGAGCTCGCAGCCGTCGAGCACCCGGAAGCCCTCGGGCGGCGTCCCAACCGGCGCGGTCCCGGCCGCCTCCTCGGCAGCCACCCGCTCGTTGAAGGCGGCGATCTCCGCCCGACGGGCAGCGAACCGGCCCGGGTCGAGCCCGCGGGCGATGGCCAGCCCCTGGGTGTGATCGGTGAGGGCCAGGTAGGCATAGCCGCGGGCCCGAGCGGCCTCAGCCATCCGGCCGACCGGGTGGACGCCGTCGGACCACTCTGAGTGGGCGTGACAGTCCCCGCGCAGGTCGCCCGCGACCACGAGCCGCGGCAGCCGGCCCGCGGCGGCTGCCTCGATCTCGCCACCGTCCTCGCGGAGCTCGGGTGGCACCTCGGCCAGGCCGAGGAACTCGTAGACCCCGGCCTCCGTGGCGAACGTCCGCAGCTCCGCCCCGGGTCCGGCCAGCGGCTCCCCATCGGGGCCGAGGCGGGCGAAGCCCTTCTCCGACAGGCTCCAGCCGCGATCGCGGGCCAGCGCCCGGAGCCGGACGTTGTGCTCCTTGCTGCCGGTGAAGTGGACGAGGTAGGCACCGGCCTCCCCGGGAGGCATGATCATGAGGTCGACCTGCGGCCCGGCGTCCAGCCGGATCGCTGCCTTGTGCGGCCCGGCGTTGACGACGGCCGCCATCTCCGGGTAGCGGACGAAGTGCGCCACCAGCGCTGCGGGGTCCATCGCCGTGGCGAGCAGGTCGAGGTCGCCGACCGTCTCCCGCCGCCGGCGGAGCGAGCCGGCAGGCACCACCTCGCCCAC
>JAGDMV010000032.1 GCA_017860675.1 Chloroflexota bacterium | reverse complement strand
GTCCTGTCGATCTTCTTCCTCGTCGTCGGGGTCGTCCTGCTGATCCTCTGGTGGATCCGGAACCCGTCGTTCTTCCGCTGGAAGCCGGAGGCGTACGACGTGAACAAGGAGCCGGCCCAGTCGTTCAACAGCTGACGGAGGAGGCCGCCGGGGCGCGCCGCGGCCGGCTCGTCCGGGCCCGGCGCGTCCCCGTCGCGGTCGGGGCGGTCCGCGAGCCCTGCCGGGCGGGTGTGGCCTGCGGCGGGCACCGGCCCGCGGCCGGCCGTCCCGCCCGACGCGCCGCAGCCGGCCACTAGAGCCGGTCGAGGATCTCCTGTCGCTTGCGCCGGTACTCGTCGTCGGTCACCAGGCCGGCCGAGCGGAGATCGTCGAGCTCCTCCAGGGCAGCCCGGGTCGACGGCCGTGTGGCGGGCGCCATGGCCATCGCCGGCCCGGCAGCCTCCCCGGGCGGCGCTGCACCGGCAGGGGCCGGCCGCTCCGCGACCGCTGCAGGCCCGAGGCCGATCTCGGCCAGGTAGCGGTCCAGGCCGATCGCCGACCAACGGCGCTCGGCGGCTTCGGCCGCGGTGAGTCCCACCCAGCGGCGGATGTTCGTGTAGTAGTCGGGCCGGGCCTTGCTGCTGAACATGCCCGGCCGGTTCTGGACGCTGAGCTGGTCGAAGGAACCATCGGCCGCGTACGTGACGAGGAACGATCCGACCGGGATCGCGGGCGTCCGCATCGCGGTGGCGCCCCCGAACTGGATCCCCGCCCAGCGCGGCAGGCCCCCGCTGGCAGGCGCAGCGATCGAGAGGATGCCCGATAGAGGAATGCCGACGATCCTCTCGTGGCTCTTCGCCTCGCGGACCTCGAGCTCCTCGGCCGTCAGGGCGAGGCGGACCTCGGCCGGCTCTGACGGGCGGGGCGGGCAGCCGTAACCGCGGAAGACGAGCAGCGCGACGAGCATGGCCGTCGCCTCGCCGATCGTGAAATCAGGACGCGGTGCGTCTCCGAATCCGGTCTTGTGGGGCAGGTCGAGGCGGGGGGCGGTGAGCGCGTAGCCGTCGATCAGGTGGGTGAGCTTGCGCCGCAGAACCGGGTCGGCGGCCAGGGCCTCCAGCCCGAGGCGGGGATCCGCGGCGGCCTCGTCGAGGCGGGGCTTCCGCGCGGCACCGCAGGCCGGGCAGCGCTCGAGGAACGCGTGGACGTAGGCCTGGCAGGCAGGGCAGAAGACGTCGGCCTCCGTCATGGTCATGGCGCCAGAAGGGTACCCGCCGCACGCGGGCCACGTGGCCCGCGGACGACGCGGTACGCTCTCGGGCGGAGGCTTTGCCACATGACAGACTGGGACGCGCGTTTCGCCGCCTTCCGGGCAGCCCACAAGCCCGCACGGGCGCGCCTGGCGGGTTCCGACTGGGAGTACATCGACGCCGGCGAGGGGCCGCCGGCGATCCTCCTGCTGCCGGGGGGGCTCGGGGTGGCCGAGTCGTCGTTCCGGGCGATCTCCAGGCTCGAACCGCGGGCGCGGGTGATCGCCCCGACGATCCCGGCCGTCGGCGACGTGGGGCAGGTGGTGGACGGGCTGGCCGGACTGCTCGACCACGCCGGGCTCGAACGCGTCCATGTCTCCGGTCATTCGCTCGGGTCCGGCCTCGCCCATGTCCTGGTCCGCCGTCACCCGGACCGGGTCGGCCGCCTCGCGCTGGGGAGCTTCGGCCTCTACACGAGGACCCATGCACGCCTGGCCACCCTCTTTCTCCGACTGCCGCCGCGGCTCCTCGCGGCGTACTACCGGCGCGCGGCCGCCCGCCTGACCAGCGACGCCGATCCGGCAGAGGCCGCCTTCCTGCGGGCCACTGTGGACGAGGTGCTGCGCGATCCGCGCGAGGGCCTGGCCCGGCTGCAGCTGCTGGTCGACCTCGTCAACCACCCGCGGCGCTATCGCCTGTTCGAACCGGTCGAGCGTCCGGGCCGGGTGCTCATCATCGGGGCCGCCGACGACCGCGGTTTCTCGGCCGTGGAGCGCGAGGCGCTCATCACGGCCTACCCCGGCGCGACCGTCCGCATCTTTCCACGGGGCGGACACTGGGTCGCGCTCGCCGAGCAGGCGGCCTACGAGGCGACGCTCGACGGATTCCTGCTCGATGCCTGACCGGGCAGCCGCGGTGCGGGCTCGACGGCCCGCCGGCCCCGCGCGCGAGCGTGGGCGGAGGAGGTGCTCGCGGCGGGTCGCGGCGCTGGCCGTGCTCGGTGCCACGGCCGCCGTGCTGGCGGCTCCCGCCGCTCGGGCACGCCTGGCTGCCGCTCGCGCCAGCCTGCGCCGCTCCTCGTCGCCGGGGGCCAGCTTCTACGATCTGCTCGCCGGCCGGCTGCTGGGCGGCCTGTACGACCAGGTCGCCCGCGACGCGGCGGCGGCGGTCGACGGCCGGGAGACACCCGAGGTGCTCGAGATCGGCCCGGGTCCCGGGGACCTCGCCATCCGGCTGGCCAGCCTGGTGCCGGGCCTGCGGCTCACCGGCCTCGACCTGGACCCTGCCATGGTCGCGATCGCCGGCCGCAAGGCGGCCGAGGCAGGCATAACCGGGCGCGTCCGCTTCGTGGAGGGCGACGTGGCATCGCTCCCGTTCGCCGACGCGTCCTTCGACCTCGTCCTCAGCACCTTCTCCGTGCACCACTGGCCGGATGCCGCCGCCGGCTTCGCCGAGGTCCGCAGGGTGCTCCGGCCGGGCGGCCGCGCAATCGTCTGCGACCTGCCTGACTGCTGGGGCCGGATCGAGACGGGAGCCCCGGGCCTGGCCGTGTCCGCCCGGCGCGGGGGCTTCGACACCATGGCCGTCACCGCCGTGCGCTGGCCTGGCCCCGTCGAGGTCGTGCGTCGGGCGCACCTCCTGCGCGACTGACGGGCGGCGCGTCGTCCCCGGGTCAGGGTTCGGTCGGCGCCTCGCGGACCCGAACGTAGCGGAGCTCGTCGCGCAGGCACCCGTGCTCGTCTTCGCCGTGCCGTGGCAGGTAGGCCTCCCGTCCGAAGTCGAGCCGCTCGAGGAGCCGGATCGAGCGGGCGTTGTCGGTCAGCACGTAGGCCTCGACGCGGGCCAGCTCCATCCGCCGGAAGCCGAAGTCGAGGATCGCCTGCAGCGCTTCCGTCATGAGTCCACGACCCCACCACTCCGGGGCGAGGTCGTAGCCGATCTCGGCCTGGGGGCACGGCTCGTCCAGCCAGCGGTAGAAGCCGAGCGAGCCGATCAGCTGCTGTCCGGCGCCAGGAGCGATCCCCCAGCGGAAGCCCGCCCGCAGGGCGAACAGGTCGAGGACGTATGTCCGCAGCTCGCGGGTGGCGGCCTCCAGGTCCGCCGGCGGAGGGAAGCCCTGGCCACGGACGATCTCGGGGCGGGAGAAGTGGGCGAGGTACCAGCCCGCGTCATCGGACGTGATCTCGCGCAGCCGCAACCGCGGGGTGTCCAGCTCGGGGAAGCCCGGGAAGCGGGCGAAGCGATCGGCGAGCCTCATGGCCTGACCACCGTCACTGGTGCCCACCGGGCTACGACCGGTCGCGCCCGTCCTCGCCACGCTCGCGGAGGAAGCGCTCGATGTCGGCGATGAGGTCGTCGCCCGCCGGGAGCCGGGCCTCGTCCACCATCCCCTCGAGCCGCTCCACGTAGAGGCGGGTGGTCTCGTTGGCCGCGGCAGCGGCGTCGAGCCGGATCCGCAGCTCGCCGGCCTCCTCTCGCAGGTCGCCCGGGACCACGTCCTCGTCAAGATGGTGGCCGACAAGGCGGAGCAGCTCGACCGCGGCCGCCGGGTACGGGCCGCTGACGTAGTGGGGAACCTGGGCGTAGTAGCCGACCGTGGGGATGCCGGCCGCCGCGACGACGTAGTCGAGGACGGACAGGGCGGCCGCCGGCACGGTCAGCGTGCCGTCGGGACCCGGGTTCACCCCGCCCCGCAGCAGCCCGGGCTGGGATTGCGTGCCGAGGACGGTGACGGGCCGGGTATGCGGGACTGCGGCCGGGATCGCCCCGAGGCTGAGCCACGCGTCAACCTCGAGCCGCCGAACCAGCTCGACCACGTCGGTCGCGAGCTCCCGCCAGCGGTAGTCGGGCTCGGGGCCGGCCAGCACGAGAACATCTCGGTCACCGATCCGTCGCAGGCGCATGACGAGCTCAGGCCAGGCCAGGGTGGCCGGGCGGCCATCCTTGATCTCGAGCGTCGGCCGGCGTGCCCGGTAGTCGTACAGCAGGTCGTCGCTGAAGCGGGCGATGGGCGAGCTGCCCCTGGCGAGCTGGTCCGCGGCCGTCGTCGCGGCCGAGCCGGCATCCACCCAGCCGTCGAACGCGGCGACGAGGATGGGGGCGACAAGGGTGGGGGTCTCGCCGAGGCGAAAGAGACTCACCGGTCAAGGATAGAGGAGCGGGTCGACAGGGATCAGGGCTGGCCCGTCGGCCGGCGCCGCCCTGCAGTGGACGGCCGCTCGCCGGGGACGGCCCCCGCCCGGGAGTGACGTTCGCGCGGACGGTGCCGTCAGCCCCGCCGGAGCACCAGGAAGGCGTCGACGTCGAAGCGTGGCCGGCCGGGCGTGCCGAGGACCTTCACGGTCAGGGTGTGGACCTGCGCCGGATCGACACTCCGGGCGAACAGGAGCCAGCGAGTCGCGCCGTCGCGCGCGTAGGCGTCGACGGTCTGGAGGTATGTTCCGTCCAGGTAGATCGCGGCCGCGCCGCGGGTCGGTCCGCGGGTCCCGACGAGGGCGATGCCGGTCGCCCCGCTGAAGCGATAGCGGATCCAGCTCCCGGCCCGGGTCGCATATGCCGCCGAGCCGCCGAGCAGGTACCGGTTCGTGTAGCCGGTCCAGCCGGCGCTACGGCTCGTGCCGGCAGCGGACTGCTGGACGGAGTCCACCCGGGCGGGCGTGGCCTTCGCCCACGTGCCGGTGTTGCCGAGCCGGTCGCTCGCCCGGATCGCGAACGTGTGCCACGCGGCCCGGCTGACGTCCAGTCTCGCGTCGCGGGCCGACGCCCCGAACGACCTCCGCCAGGCGAGACTCCCGCTTGCGGCGAACTCGCCCAGCTCGTAGCCGGCGACACCGGACAGATCTGTGGCAGCCGTCCAGCGGAGGCGGAGCGGGACGGTGGCAAGGCCGACCCGCCTCCCGGCCGCGAACGAGATCCGCGGCGGGCTGGCGACCGGCGGCTCGTTGTCGACGAGGACCGGGATCCGCACCTGGTGAACCCGGAGCGAGCGGTAGGCGGCCTGGACCACGATCGTGTAGGTTCCGCTGCGGGTCGACCGCGGCACCGTGATGGTTACGGTCGCGGCGCCGGCCGGGCCGTACAGCGCGGCCGACGTCGACAGCTTTGCCACGAGCGGCGCCGGCACGGCGGTCAGCGTCAGCTGGACGGGTTCGATGAAGTTCGTTCTGCGACCGAGGCTGAGCGGCACCGTGAAGGTGCCTCCCTCCTCCTTCGCGGTCAGGCCACTTGCCGGGAGGCTCGCCGAGGGGCTGAAGTCGCCCAGCGGCCCGAGCCGCGAGACGTCGAGGAGCGGGTCGGGCACCCCGTCGGGATCGGTGGCGGTCTTCCAGCCCTTGTTGGCCAGGTGGCGGAGCGCCCAGCGGACCTCGGCCGGCGGGGCGCCCGGCCGGGTGGCGAGGTAGAGAGCCGCCGCACCGGTCACGTGGGGCGCTGCCATCGACGTTCCCGACGACGTCCCGTAACCGCCGTTCTTCGAGGTTGACCAGATGCACTTGCCGGGCGCGATCAGGTCGACGTCACTGCCGTAGTTCGAGAAGTTGGCGAACGTGTCGTCAGCGTCGTAGCTGCCCCAGTCGTAACAGCGTCGGCCGCCGAGACTGCCCGGCCTGCCGTCGGTGTCGGCCAGCGCCGAGACCGTGATCACCTCGTTGTAGGAGGCCGGCCGGCGCGCAGCCGCCGAGCCGGAGTCGTTGGCGGCTGCCACAACGACGGTGATCCCCAGGCCGGTGACCCGGCAGATCGCCTGGTGGAAGAGGTCGTTGTTGGTCTTGCCGCAGTTGCCGTCGTCGCGACCCCAGGCGGTCAGCGACATGTTGACGACCTCGATCAGCGGTCGCGAGCTGTCGTCCGGATCGCGGGCGGCGGCGATCCAGTCGAGGCCGCACAGCCACCACGAGAGGTAGCCGTCACCGCTCGAGTTGAGGACCCTGACCGACCACAGGCGCACGCCGGGTGCCACGCCGACCGCCCCGATGCCGTTGTCCTTCGCCCCGACGGTGCCGGCGACGTGCGTGCCGTGCCACATCTTGTCGCCCCAGTCCGACCGGCTGGAGCTGGTGCAGTTGTAGCCGCCGGCCACCCGCAGATCGGGATGGTCGCGGTCGATGCCGGTGTCGAAGATGGCCACGTCGGCGTCGACAGCGTCGTCCACGCCGTTGATGCGGACTCCGGGCGACGAGGTGGCGAAGATCCGCGAGATCCCCGTCGGGATGGTCTGGCCGGCAAGGACGTCGTCCGCCGAGAAGCGAACGTCGGGGACCACGGCCACGACATCGGGGTCTGTCCGGATCTTCTTCGCCTGGGCCGGGGTCAGGTGGGTGGAGAAGCCACGCATGACGGTGCCGAACACGCGCTCTGCCGCTGCGCCGTGAGCCTTCCTGGTCCGATCAGCTGCCCCCCGGACGTCGGCACCCGGCCGCAGGATCACGATCATCGCCTCGCTCGCGGTGGGGGCGGGGGCCGTGCTCGGCACGGGCGCCACCTCGGGCTCGAGCACGGGTTCGACGTCAGGCGGGCTCGTCGCGGCCGGATCGGAGGGGGTCGCGCCCGGCTCGGCCGTCGCCGGGGGCTCGGGTGTGGCCGTCGGCTGCGGAGCGATCGACGGGGCCGGCTCGACGGGTCCGGGCCCTGGCGTCGGCTCGGGCGTCGGATCGCTCGCGGGCGTCGGCTCAGGGCTGGGTGACGGCGCCGCGCTCGGCTCGGTGATCGGCGGGCTCGGCTCGGCCGCCGGGACGACAGGCTCCGCGGCCATCGCCGGGGGCGCGGCGAGGACGATCAGCAGCAGCGCGGCAAGCAGCAATCGCGATCGCGGCACGGGTCCAGCTCCAGGATACCCCTCGTAGGACTCGCACCATGACCGGCGCACGCCCTGCCGGCAACCCGCTCTTCCGTCAGGGAGCCGCCCCGACGATGGGGCCATCAGCCCGCCGGGCGGGTCCGAATGGACGGGGGCCTGCCGATGAGCCGGCGTCAGGACGCCCGCGGGGGTGGCGCGGCAGCCCGCTCCGAGGAGGGCTCGATCCGGGCGCTGCCGGCGTGGGGTCGGAAGGAGGACTCATGGCCGTCGTCCCACCGGACCCGGTAGTCGACCCCGAACGGCGTCTCGACGACCTCCAGGATCTCGCCGGCCCGTGCCGCGTGGCCAACCTTCTCCGACTCGATGATGATCCGGTCTCCCGCCTTCCCGACCATCCACCACCTCCTGGCGCAGCAGGCAGGGCCACAACCTCGGCGCGGCTCCGCAGTTGCGTCGCGAGGCGGCCCGGCTCCGTTCTAGGATGCTCCCCCACGGCAAGTGCCGACAGGGACCGATGTCACGATCGGGGGGAGCCAAGCGACCGCGCGGGATCCGGCTCCCGGGCTGCGCCGGCTCCGCCCGGCTGGCCGGCCACGTGGCCGCGCGACACCGCCGGCCAGCTCACTGTCATGGCCGCACCCCCCGCGGGCGAGCTGCTGATCCGCCAGCGCCCCGCCGTGCTCCGTACCACGGCGTCGCCGATGGCCAGGCCGAGCCCTGCCCCGGTGCCGGGGCCGCTCGCCCGGTGGAACCGGTCGAAGATGCGTGCTCGTTCTTCCTCGGGGATGCCGGGGCCCGAGTCCTCGACGGTCAGCTCGACGCGGTTGCCGGCCTGGAGGGCCGCGACCCGCACCTGCCCGCCGGCGGGCGAGTACTTGCAGGCGTTGTCCAGCAGCACGCCCATCAGCCGGTCGAGCCAGTCGGCCGGGGCCACGACGGTCAGCGGGTCGTCCGGAACGTCAACTGCGAGAACGATGCCCCGTGCCTCGGCCACGCTTCGGAAGCGGTCGGCGGCCTGGGCAGCCAGCACGCCCACGTCCACCGGCTCGGCCTCGTGCGACTCGCGCGCGGCGTCGAAGCGGGCCAGCCAGAGCAGGTCGTCGAGCAGCCGCCGCATGCGCTGGCTCTCCCCGTCGACGCGCCTGAACGCGTCGCGGTACCAGTGCGCCTCGCGGTCGCGGGCGAGGGCGAGGCTCGTCTCGGCCTCGATCACCGACAGCGGCGTCCGCAGCTCATGGGACGCGTCGGCGGTGAACTCCAGCTGGCGCCGTCGAGCCGCCTCGATCGGGGCAGCCGCGCGCCGGCCGATGGCGACGGCGCCCAGGAACACGACGAGGAGCAGGATCGGCGCGATGGCGATCTCGGCCAGCAACAGCGTTCCCTGTGCCTGGGCGACGCTGCCCATGGTCTGGCCGATGACCACCCAGCCGTCCACCGTCTCGCGACCCTGGATGCGGAGGTCGACCCCCTCGATCGACACGGTCCGGGGGCCGGTGACGGCCTGGTACTCGGCCGGCAGCTCGATCTCGTTCGGTACCGAGATCACCGTTCCGTCGGCGAGGATGGTCCAGACCAGCAGCGCCGGTCCGAAGCGCGGGCCCACGTCCGGGGGCTGGAAGCCGCCGCCCCCGGGTGGGGGAGCCGGCGCGCCGCCGAACCGGTTGAGGGCCATCGCCACCCGCTCGTCGACCTGGGCGGTGAGGTTGTTGGTGACGATCAGGAAGACCGCGACAGCGATGACGAAGTAGGCGACGGCCACCACCGCGGTCGCCGCCAGGGCGACCCGGATCGAGATCCGCCGGACCTCGATGCCCCGCGCCCCGGTCACGTCGGCTCCAGCCGGTAGCCGGTCCCGCGGACGGTCACAATGCGCACCCGAGCCCCCGCCAGCTTGGCCCGAAGCCGGCTCAGCTGGACGTCGATTGCGTTGGAGCCGAGCGGATCGGTCTCGTCATCCCAGGCGTGCTCGGCGATCGCCTTGCGGTCGACGACGGCCGGGGAACGGCGAAGGAGGAGCTCCAGGATGCCGTACTCGGTCGGCGTCAGGGCGACCGGCCGCCCGGCGGCCGTCACCTCGCGACGGACCGGATCGAGGGCGACGTCGCCACGGCTCACGATCGGACCCTCGACGTTCCTCGGCCGGCGCTGGAGGGCCCGGACACGGGCCAGAAGCTCGCTGAAGTCGAACGGCTTCACCAGGTAGTCGTCGGCTCCGGCGTCGAGCCCGGCCACCCGATCGGGCGGCGTGTCGCGGGCGGTGAGCATCAGCAGAGCGGTCGGCCGGTGGTTGCGCCGCGCCCAGGCGACCACCTCGATCCCCTCGCCACCCGGCATCCGCCAGTCGATGATGGCGACGTCGTACTCGTACCAGTGGAGCTGGTCGATGGCGTCGTCGCCGCGGTCGACGGCGTCGACCTGGTAGCCGGAATCGACGAGCCCGCGGACGAGCACGTCCTGGAGCGCGGCGTCGTCTTCGGCGACAAGGATGCGCATGTGCTCCTCTGGTGACGGCTGCGGCCATTATCGGCCGGGCGATCCTTTCGATCGGGTTACGGGTGCGGCGGGGCCGCCGCCGCGTGGGCACCAGCGCCGCCCGGACGCCCCCGGAGGTCGTAACCGATCCGAAAGGATCGCCGCCCAGATTCGGACCGCCACGCACACGGCGCCGCGGCCGGGCCGCGCTCAGCGAAGAGGATGCAGATGAAACTGAAGATCGCGGCGGCGGTCATCCTGGTCGTCGTCGGCGCGGGCGCCATCGGCTTCGCCCTGCTGTCCGACGGGTCGAACGGAACGGACGGCGTCACCTACCTCACGGCCCAGGCCGCAGTCACCGACGTCACCGAGGAGGCGGTCGCGAGCGGGACGGTCTCGGCTGCCACGACGTATGCGCTCGCCTTCGGCAGCGAGCCCCAGGTGACCCGGGCCGGCTCGGCCTCGGCCGCATCGTCCAGCTCCGCCAGCGCCGCCGGGGGATCGGGCGGCAGCTCCGTCACCTGGCCTGTCACCGAGGTCAACGTGTCGACCGGCGACCTGGTGAAGGCGGGCGACGTCCTGGCCGTGGCCGACCCGCTGTACGCCGAGCTGCAGGTGACCATCGCCCAGGCGAATCTCGCCGCGGCCGAGGCCCGGCTCAAGAGCGATACCGAGGGGGCCGACGCGCTGACCCGCAGGATCGCCAGGACCTCGGTCACCCAGGCCTCCAACCAGCTCGCCCAGGCTCGCCAGTCCTACACGGACACGGTCCGCCAGAACGCACTGTCAGTGAAGCAGGCCAAGGCGGCGGTCACCGCGGCCACCGCCCAGCTCAAGAAGGACACCGCCCAGCTCAAGGCCGACCAGGCTGCCGGTGCGCCCGAGCAGACGATCGCGGCCGACAGGCAGGTGATCGCGGCCGACAGGAAGGCCCTCACCCAGGCGAGGGAGAGCTACCAGTCCGCCCAGCTCCGGGCGACGGCCTCCAACCACCAGGCGGCCAACCAGATCACGAACGCCTCGCTGCAGCTCACCTCGGCCAGGAACAACTACTCAAAGCAGGTGGCCGCGGCCGACGACGCCCAGATCGCCTCCGACGAGGCGGCGGTCGCCACCGCCGAGTCCGCCCTGGCCGCCGCCCGGGCCGTCGCCGAGCATCCCACCATCGTGGCGCCGGCCGACGGGCGGATCACCGCGGTCAACGTCAGCGCCGGGACCGACGCGCCGACCGGCACCGCGATCTCGATGCAGTCGGCTGCGCTGGCGATCACCGCGTCCTTCAGCGAGGACGACATCCTCGACCTCCAGGTCGGGCAGAAGGCAACCGTCACCGTCTCGGCCACCGGTGACACCGTCACCGGCACGGTGGCCAGCATCAGCTCGGAGGCGTCCGGCACGGGTGGGTCGAGCGTCGTCAGCTATGCCGTCGTCATCCTCCTCGACAGCGCTGGCCCGACGCCATCGGCGACCTCGAGCGGCCCCGGGTTGCCATCGGGCACGCCGGCTGATGGCACGACGACCGCGGCCGCTGCCGATCCGTCGGCCAGCCCCGCGGCGTCGGCCGCGCCGGTCCCGTTGCCGGGCATGTCGGCCGAGGTCTCGATCACCGTCGCCGAGGCGGCCGACGTGGTGGCCGTGCCCGCCGCCGCGGTCAGCGGCACCAGCGGCCAGTACGTCGTCCGGGTCATGGGCGCCGACGGCCAGGTCCAGGCCCGCAGCGTCGAGGTCGGACTGATCACCAGCTCGCTGGCCGAGATCAAGAGCGGGCTGTCCGCGGGCGACCAGGTCGTGACAGGCACGTCCGCCGACCAGGCGACGACGACCACCTCCTCGGGCAGCCGGTCGGACCGCCAGTTCCCGGGTGGTGGCGACTTCACCATCCCGGGCGGCGGCTTCACCGGGCCGGGCGGGCTGCCCGGCGGCGGCGGGTGATCGCGGTGGGGACGGCGACCAGCACCACCGGGCCGGTCATCTCGCTCGTCGGGGCGGCCCGGGTCTACGACCTGGGGCACGTCCAGGTTGCTGCCCTCGTCGACGCCACATTCGCCGTCGAGCGGGGCGAGTTCGTGGCCATCCTCGGCCCGTCCGGCTCGGGCAAGTCCACTCTGCTCAACATCATCGGCTGCCTGGACCGGCCGACCGCCGGCCAGTACCTGCTCACCGGAACGTCGGTCGCCGAGCTCGACGACGACGACCTGGCCAGGCTGCGCAGCCGGACCATCGGCTTCGTCTTCCAGAGCTACAACCTGCTGCCGCGGACGAGCGCCCTCGAGAACGTGGCGACGCCGCTCCTCTACCAGGGCGTCGGCCGCAGGGAGCGGCACGAGCGGGCCGTGGCCGCCCTGGAGCGGCTGGGCCTCGGCGACCGGCTCACGCACGAGCCGTCCGAGCTTTCGGGCGGGCAGCAGCAGCGGGTCGCCCTGGCGAGAGCCCTGGTCACGGACCCGGCCGTGATCCTCGCCGACGAGCCCACCGGCAACCTCGACAGCGCCTCCGGGGCCGAGGTGATCGCGCTCCTTCGCGAGCTCCATGGCGCCGGCCGGACGCTCGTCCTCGTCACCCACGACCCGGACGTGGCGGACCACGCCGACCGCCTCGTCCACGTGCGCGACGGGAGGGTGGCGGCATGAGCGTCCTCGAGCTCATCCGGCTCGCCCTTGCGCGCCTCGGCACGAGCCGCCTGCGGACGGCGCTGACCATGCTCGGCATGATCATCGGCGTCGCCTCGGTGGTCGCCCTGGCGGCCGTCGGCCAGGGAGCGACCAGCGGCATCACCAGCCGGATCGAGGGGCTGGGTACGAACCTGCTGACGATCAACGCCGGGGCCTCCTTCAGCGGCGGCACCCGCGGCGCCTTCGGCAGCGCCACCACGCTCACGCTCGACGACGTCGCCGCGATCAGCCAGATCAGCGGCGTGGCCGGCGTGGCGCCGGAGCTGAGCTCCAGCGCCTTCGTCGTCGCCGGCGGCGAGAACACCACCACCACGATCATCGGCACGACCGCCGATTACCCGCTGGTCCGCAACTACCAGGTCTGGCAGGGCACGTTCCTGACCGACACGAGCGTGGAGGCCGGGCTCCGGGTCACCGTCCTGGGCGCCACCACCGCCTCGGACCTCGGCCTCGGCGCGGATGCCGTCGGGACGGACATCTCGATCGCCGGCCTGCCCTTCCGGGTGATCGGCATCCTCCAGACGAAGGGTGGCAGCGGCTTCCAGAGCGCCGACGACCAGGTCATGGTCCCGCTCTCATGGTCCCGCTCTCGACGATGCGCCACTACTTCTCGGGGAGCAGCACGAAGACGATCCGCTCGATGGGCTTGAGCGTCACCACCAGGGAGCAGATGGAGTCGGTCAAGGCCGTGATCACCTCGACCCTGCGCGAACGCCACAACCTCGCCTCGGGCACGACGAGCGACTTCACCGTCCAGGACCAGACCCAGCTCATCAGCACCGCCGGCGAGGTCTCCACCACCCTCTCGCTGCTGCTGGGCGGGATCGCCTCGATCTCGCTTGTCGTCGGCGGGATCGGGATCATGAACATCATGCTGGTCTCGGTCCGCGAACGGACCCGCGAGATCGGCATCCGCAAGGCGGTCGGCGCCCGCAAGCGCGACATCCTCCTCCAGTTCCTGGTGGAGGCCCTGACGATCTCGCTGATCGGCGGCCTGCTGGGGATCGCCGCCGGGCTCGTCGCCTCGGCGGTCATCGGCGCCCTGGCCGGCTGGGGCTTCATGTTCAGCCCGATCACGATCGCCGTGGCGACGCTCTTCAGCCTCGTCATCGGCGTCGTCTTCGGCGTCTGGCCCGCCCGCCAGGCGGCCCAGCTCGATCCAATCACGGCCCTCCGCTACGAATGACAGGAGACGCGAATGTCCATCGACGAGCTCCCCGAGGCCTCGGGCCCGGTGCCGGTGCCGCACGTCCAGCCGGTGCAGCCCGTCCAGCCGATCGCGCCGAAGGGGCGCTCCCGCGGCAGCGCCTGGGGAACGGTCCTGCTCGGCCTTGCCGCGGTCATCGCGGTGGGCGGCATCGCCTTCGCCGCCGGGCGGATCACGGCGCCGGCATCGACGGCATCCGGCCGGGGCGCCTTCCCGGGTGGCTTCCAGGGCGGCTTCTACCCGGGCGCCAGCCTCGCTCCCGGCGCAACCTTCGCGCCCGACGCGAACGGCAGGCCTGGCGGTCTCTTCGGCGCGGGCGGGGAACAGGTGACCATCTCCGGCACGGTCTCGGCCATCTCGGGTGACACGCTCACCCTCGCGACCGGGAGCGGCCAGACGGTCGAGGTCGGCGTGGCCGACGCGACCTGGCACGGGCAGACGAACGCCAGCGGCTCGGATGCGACCGTCGGCTCGCAGGTCCAGGTCCTGATCAGCGGCGGCTTCGGGCGGAACCCGGGGGCGGGCCAGGTGCCCGGCGCCAGCCCCGATCCGAACGCGAGCGCGGCACCCGGGACCGGGAGCATCACCGCGAGCGAGGTGACGATCCTCCAGAAGTAGATCGTGGGGCGGGTCGCCTCGGGCAGCCCCGCCCGGCCCAGGCCCCGTGGCACGCGGCCCGGCTCGAGCCGGGCCGCTCCCGTGTCGCCCATGCCTTCCCTTCGGCCGGCAGGGGGAGTGGATCGTTGGCGCGGGTGGAGGAGGCGCAGAATCG
>JAGDMV010000031.1 GCA_017860675.1 Chloroflexota bacterium | reverse complement strand
AGCTGCCAGGGCACCAGGTTGGCGTGGTGCTCCATCTCGGTCAGGACGATCGCGTCGCCCCGGCCGACGTGGTGCCGGCCCCAGGCATAGGCGACCAGGTTGATGGCCTCGGTGGCGTTGCGGACGAAGACGATCTCGGCCGGCTCAGCCGCGTTGACGAAGCGGGCGACAGTGGCGCGCGCCCCCTCGTAGGCCGCCGTCGCGTGCTCGCCCAGCTCGTAGATGCCGCGGTGCACGTTGGCGTTCTGCTCGCGGTAGAAGCGGTCGACCGCCTCGATCACGGCCCGCGGCTTCTGGCTGGTCGCCGCCGAATCGAGGTAGACGAGCGGCCGCCCGTGGACCCGC
The DNA here is from genome assembly GCA_017860675.1 of Chloroflexota bacterium. Taxonomy (GTDB): domain Bacteria; phylum Chloroflexota; class Limnocylindria; order Limnocylindrales; family CSP1-4; genus CTSoil-043. The sequence goes on along the minus strand of JAGDMV010000031.1, from coordinate 12,598 downwards.
TGCTCGAGGATCGGGAAGTCGGCCCGGACGGCGCGCACGTCGAGGGCCGGCGCAGGGCCGGCGGCCGGCGCCGAACCCGGGACGGCGGGCTGCGCTGCCGGGTTGGCGACCAGGTCCGTCATCGCTCCCCTTTTCCTCCTCAGCCGGCCGGGACCGTCTCCGGCGCACGCGCAGTGTAGGCCGCGTCCGTCTCGTCGGCGTCGTAGCCGGCCTCTTTCAGGACCGGGGCGTAGCCCTGCTCCTCGAGGTCGAGGGCGAGGTCACGCCCGCCGCTCTTGATGATCCGGCCGCGGGCCAGGACGTGGACCTGGTCGGGGACGATGTAGTTGAGCAGGCGCTGGTAGTGGGTGATGAGCAGGACGCCCATGTTGGGGTTGAGCATGGCGTTGACGCCCTCGGCCACGATCCGCAGGGCGTCGATGTCGAGACCCGAGTCGGTCTCGTCGAGGATGGCCATCTCTGGCTCGAGGACCGCCATCTGGAGCATCTCCAGGCGCTTCTTCTCGCCGCCGGAGAAGCCCTCGTTCACGTACCGGGTGGCGAAGCTCTCGTCCATCCGCAGCAGGGCCATCTTGGCCCGCATGAGCTTGCGGAACTCCATCATGCTGATGCCGCCGCGCATGGGGTCGGTCGGGTCGATCTCGGGATTGCGGTCGACGCCGGCGCGGCGGGCGTTGAGGGCGGTGCGGATGAAGCTGGCCACCGACAGGCCCGGGATCGCCGTCGGGTACTGGAAGGCGAGGAACATCCCCATCCGGGCCCGCTTGTCGGGCGACAGCTCCAGGACGTTCACGTCCTTCCAGAGGACCTCGCCGCCGGTCACCACGTAGGCCGGATGGCCCATGAGCGCGTAGGCGAGGGTCGTCTTGCCCGAGCCGTTCGGGCCCATGATCGCGTGGACCTCCCCTTTGCCCACGGTCAGATCGATCCCCTGGAGGATCTCGCTGGTGGGGTCGGCGGCCGGGGCCACGCGCAGGTCGCGGATCTGGAGGTGCTGGTCGGTCACGGCGTGGGGGGCTCCTGGCTAGATGGTCGCGGCGTCGCCGCGGGCAGGCGTGGACTCGAGCTGGCCGGCGGACCCGGCCGACCGGGCGGGCACGGCCGTCGGGATCGGGACGAGATCGGCTAGGGACACGGAGACGAGGACGTCGCCGATGGCGTCTCGAACCCTGGCCCACAGGACGTGGACCGAGCACGAGCCGGCTCGCAGGCAGGCGAGCGCCTCGGCCGGGTCCTCGCTGGCGCAGATCATCGGCGCGAGCGGGCCTTCAAGGGCGCGGAGCGCCTCGGCCATGGTGATCTCGTCCGGCGGCCGGGCGAGCGTGTACCCGCCGCGCGCGCCGCGGGTGCTGGTGACCAGCCCGGCGTCGCGGAGCGGGATGACAAGCTGCTCGAGATAGGCGCGCGGCAGCTCCTCGTCGGCGGCGACCTCGGCCAGCGACACGGGGCCGCGACCATGGCGCCGGGCGAGCTGCACGAGCAGGCGGACGCCGTACTCGCCCTTGGTGCTGAAGGAGATGGCTCCCGAGGAGTGGAGCCTGCGAACGCCCAGGGCTGGACTCCCGCTGTCGACCGCCGGCAGGGCGGCTGCTGGCCGGTGCCCGACCTGCGGACCGACCGCTGACCGGGGCGGCGGGCCGTGCCGGCCCCGGGGCCCGGACCCGGCCACGACCGGTGGGCGCGCCGCGGGGACGCAACGGCGGGACGCTCGATCGGGGTCTGCGGCCCGGGGGACGCGCAAGTCGGGCCGCAGAATTCCGACCTTTTTCGTCGGGATTGATCCTACACCGCGCCCGCAGGACCGTCAACGGAGGGGGCAGCGGCAGGAGGACGCGCCGGGCGGGTCGTGGCGGCCGGCGGCGCGGTCGCTGGCGCAGTTGCCGTGCCGGCCGTCGAGCGGCGCGAATCGCCGGCCGGGATGCGGGCCGGCGGCGCGACACGGCGCTCCCGGGCGAGTCGGTCAGCGCCGCTCCCAGGCGGGCCGTCGGCGCAGGTACTCCCGGGTCACCTCCAGCATCTCGCCGGCGTACTCGCGCGTGGCCACCCCGGTCGGGCGCTTGTCCTCCTTGCCCAACCCGCTCAGACCCGGTAGCGGGACGACCACCGTCTCGTGCTTGCTGTACAGGCGGTTCAGATAGACCTCGGCTCCGAAGCGCGTCGTCGCGATGCGCGGCAGGTGGGCCAGCAGGTCACGCCGGAAGTAGGCGCGCTCGCCGGTGAACCGCGGCCCGGTGATCCGGGCGATGAACCTCGAGTAGCCGGATTCGCCGGGGAAGAATCCCAGCGAGGCCCGGGCGGTGCCGTCGAGGAGCGGCCCGACGAGAGCCCGCAGGTGCTCCTCGGACAGGTTGAGGAGGTCGGCGTCGACGAAGACGACGATGCTGCCGTGCGCCCGCCAGACCCCCTCCGCCATGGCGCCGCCCTTGCCGCGGTTCTCCGGCAGCTCGACGAGCGCGATCCGCCGCCCGAAGGTGCGCAGGATCTCCCGGCTGGAGTCGGTCGACCCGTCGTCGACGCAGACCACCTCGTCGACGAGATCGCTGGCCACGAGCGTCGCGACGAGGTTGGGCAGGGTCGCCTGCTCGTTGTAGATGGGTACGACGACCGAGGTGAACGGTCCGAGCCCGGCGCGCTCTGCGAGCTGGGCCGCACGCCGCGGCCTGCCGGCGGTCCTCCCGGGGGGCTGGCTCGTCCGGTCCATCACAGTGGTCGTCCCTCCGCTGCTGGCCTTCGGCGATCGGTCCGCCAGGTCCTAGGTGTGTCGGGCCTCCGCCCTCTGCGTCCTGCGTCGAGGAGAGCCGGTCTGGACCGACTCCCAGATGTCGCGGAGCCCGTCGACGACCCCCTGGGTCGAGGTCGTGTACCGGCGCCGGTTGGCCGATCCCTCGACGTCCGCCTCCCGCAGCCAGGCCGGCAGCGAGGGCAGGACGTCGCGGCCGCCGTGGCGGAGCCAGGTTGCCCAGTCCCAGCCGCGGCTGGCAAGCTCGTCAAGGCTGCGCCACGAGATCCGCTCGGCCAGCTGGAAGGCAGTCCGGTAGGCAGCCTGGTACTGCTCGCGGGCCTCGCCGGCGAAGCGCTGGACGAGGCTGTCGGGGACCGGCACGGAGTCCGCCGGGGGCTCGAATGCCTGCGATCCCGGCCCGGGCCGCGTCTCGATCCAGTGCTGGAGCGCCCGCTGTGCGACCTGGGACTGGTTGAGGCCGGGGTCGACGGCGCGGGCTCTGTTCCAGAGGTCGTCGGGGACGTAGAGGCTGAGCTTCGGCATCTTGACTCGCGGCTGATGTGTGACAGGTAGGACACCTACCCCTGCTGTGGCAATCCTACGTGCGGGATGCGGCGCGGTCAAGGGTTCCGCGGGATCTGTGAACGGCTGCATGCGCATGTCCTAGGCCGGGCCGCCTGGAGAGGTGCCTGCGGCGGCGGAGCACCATCCGCTGCAGCGATCGGCGAGAATCCCGCCGTGAGCCTGCGCCGCCCACCCGGCTGCCCGCCGCTCCCCTCGATCGCCGGCCTCAGCTGGCGCCCGATGGTCGAGGAGGACGCACCGGCGCTCGCCCGCCTCAGCGAGGCTGGCCGCGTCGCCGACGGCGGGACCGAGGTCACGACTGAGGAGACCGCTCGTCGGGACCTGACCAACCCGCACGCCCCGATGGCCACTAACAGCGCCTGCCTGGCAGCCGACGACGGCGAGCTGGCCGCCTTCGGCGTGGTCCACGAGCGGCTGGAGGGATCACGGGCCAGGCACGTCTTCCTCTGGGGCCTCACCCACCCGGCACAACGTGGGCGCGGGATCGGCGCGGCCATGCTGGGCTGGGCCGAGGCGCGCGGCCGCGAGATCCTGGCCACCCAGCCGCCCGACTTGCCACGCCTGCTGGAGACGTTCCGCGAGGAGGCCGTGACCGACGCCATCGAGCTCCACCTGCGGTTCGGCTTCCGGCCTGTGCGCTGGTACCACGACATGCGCCGCGACCTGCGCGAGCCGATCCCGCCGGAGCCGGACCTGGCCGGCCTGCGGATGGCCGGCTTCGACGCGGCCTGGAAGGACCGCCTGCGCCTCGCCCACAACGAGGCCTTCGTGGATCACTGGGGATCGGAACCGTTGCCGGCCGACGTGTTCGAGCGGGACTTCGTCGGCGACCCGCACTTCAGGGCGGACCTGAGCTTCCTGGTCCTCGACGGCGACGAGCTGGCCGGCTACACCATCAACTACGTCGCCGCGGACGACTGGGTCGTCACCGGCATTCGGGATGGCTGGATCGGCCAGCTCGGCGTGCGCCGGCCCTGGCGGCGGCGCGGCGTCGCGACCGCACTGCTCGTCCGATCGATGAAGGCCTTCCGGGCAGCCGGTCTCGAGGCTGCCTCGCTCGGGGTCGACACGGAGAACCCGACCGGCGCGGTCGGCGTCTACGAGCGGGTCGGCTTCCGGTCGTGGAAACGCTTCGTCAGGCTGGCGAAGGACCTCGAGGATCCGGCCGGTCCGCTCGTCAGTCCCGGCGGACTGCCGGCCGCCGGGCCGCCGGCCCCGTGAGCACCATCGTTCGCGAGGCGCTGCCGGAGGAGCACGTCCGGCTCGGCGAGATCGTCGTCGCCGCCTATCGCGCACTGCGCGCCGAGGAGAGCGGCCGCTACGAGGCGGAGCTGCGCGACGTCGAGCGGCGGGCCCGCGAGGCGGTGGTCCTGGCGGCGATCGACGAAGCGACCGGGCGCCCGATCGGCTGCGTCACCTACGTTCCCGGCCCCGATAACCCCTGGGCCGAGCTGCTGGAGCCCGGCGAGGCGGGCATCCGGATGCTTGCTGTCGATCCCGCCGTCCAGGGCCAGGGGGCGGGCACGGCCCTCATCTTGGCGTGCGTGGAACGGGCCAGGGCCGCCGGCAGGCGACGACTCGTGCTCCATTCGCGGCCGATGATGACGACCGCCCAGCGCATCTACGCTCGCCTCGGCTTCCGGCGCGACGAGCGGCGTGACTGGGAACCGGTGCCGGGTATCCTCCTGCTCGCCTTCGCCCTCGCCCTGGAGGAGCCGGCGCCGGCCTGATGCACCCGCCGGCCGGGCCGCCCGGCTGATCGGCACCCCCGGCTGACCGGCCCGCCCGGCTGGTACCACCGGGCTATCGCCCGCCCGCCCGGTCGGCCCCTACCGTTCCGTCGGGTGGATCAGGCCGCGGGATCGCGCGGCCGCGCCGCCCCGGTCGGAGGGTCGTGGACAGGTGACCGGGGCTTCGAATCGCAGCGGCCGGGACAGCTCCCGGGCCGCGGGGCGAACGGGGCCGCGACCCGCGCTGGCAGCCGACCGCGAGGCGATCCTCCGCCGGGTGGCCGCCGAGGCGAGCGGTCGGGTCGACCTGGCCGAGCTCTTCTCGGACGTGCTCGATCACTCTGTCAGCTTGTTCGCGGCGGACCACGTCGGGCTGTGGCTGATCGAGGAGGGCGACCATCCGCTCCAGCTCGCCGCCCAGCGCGGCCTGCCTGAGGCCTTCCTGCGGGCGATCGCCGCGCAGCGCCGCGACCCGCGGACTGCCGGCTGGAGGGCGATCGCCCGGCAGCGGACGGTGGTGCTCACCGACCCGACCCGGCGCGGGACCTCGCCCGAGCTGCGCTCCCTCTACCGGCAGCTCGGGATCAGGACCTCGTGCTTCGTCCCCCTCGTGTTCGCCGGGGATGCACTCGGCCTGCTCGTCCTCTACCACGACGAACGCCACCGCTGGACAGCGGAGGAGGTGGAGCTCGCCCGGAGCCTGACCGACCAGATGGCAATCTCCGTCGCCAACGCACGGCTGGCGAGGTCCGTCCGGGGAGCGGCTGCCCGCCTGGCGGCGATCCAGGACCTGGGCGAGCGGCTCTCGCGCGTGCAGGAGGTGGACGCGATCGGCGAGGCGATCGTGACCGAGGTTCGCGATCTCTACGACTCGGACACGGCCCGCGTGTACACCGTCAACCACCTCACCGGGATGTGCGAGCCGGTGGCCTTCCGCGGGATCTTCCTGGGCGTGGAGAACCCGGCGGCGGATGTCCTCCGGGTCCCGATCGGGAGGGGGCTCACGGGCTGGGTGGCGGCCAACGCCACGCCGCTGCGGGTGCCCGACTCGCGCCGCGAGCCGCGCCGCCTGGTGATCGGCTCGGACGAGGAGCCGGAGACGATGCTCCTCGCCCCGATGACGTTCGAGAACACGGTCCGCGGCGTCGTGGTGGTGAGCAAGAAGGGCGTCGAGCGCTACTCGGCGGACGACCTGACGACCCTGGCGATCTTCGCCGGCGTCGCCGCCCAGGCGCTGGTCAACGCCGAGTCAATCAGCCGGCTGCGCGGTCAGCAGTCGGCGCTGGAGCAGCGGCTGGCCGGCCAGCGTTCGCTGCTGGAGGTGAACGAGTCGCTCCTGTCGGCCCGTGACCCTGGCCAGGTCCTGGATGTCATTGCCGACTCGCTCAAGCGGGTCGTCCGTTACGACAACCTGACCATCTACCGCCTGGATCGGGAGCGCGGCGTGCGGGTCGCCGTCCTGGCCCGGGATCGCTACGCGGACGTCATCATGGCCGAGCAGATCCCGGTCGGCGTCGGCCTCACGGGCTGGGCCATCGACCGCGGCGAGGCTGTGCTGGCGAACGACGCCCAGAACGACCCGCGGGCGACCCAGATTCCCGGCACCCCGATGGAGCCCGAGTCGCTCATCGTCGTCCCGCTGAAGGTCGGCGGCGAGGTGCTGGGCACCCTCAACATCGGCCGGATGGGCCTAGAGGAGGCGCACTTCAGCGAGGACGAGTTTGAGCTCGTCCAGCTCTTCGCCGGCCAGGCGTCGATCGCCGTCCAGACCGCGGAGGCGCTGTCCGACGCCGAGACCCGTGCCCGGCGCGACGCGCTCACCGGCCTGCCCAATCACGGCGCCTTCCAGGCCGATCTCGACGCCTGCCTGGCGCCCGACGCCGAACCCGCCGGGGCGGATGAGCAGGCCCGCCGAGGGCAGCTGGCGGTGCTGATGCTCGACCTCGACGGCTTCAAGGCCTACAACGACGCCCGTGGCCACCCCGCCGGCGACCGGCTTCTGCGCCGGATCGCCGACGCGCTCGAGAGCAGCGTCCGGCAGGAGGACCGCGTCTACCGCTACGGCGGCGACGAGTTTGCTGCCGTCCTGCCCGGCGCCGGCCCGGCGGAGGCACGGGTCATCGCCGATCGCCTGGCGCGGGCGATCGACCGGGTCGGGGCGATGGACGACGGGCCGCCGGTGACGGTGAGCATCGGCCTTGCGACCCTGCCGGAGGATGGCGAGACCAAAGGCCAGCTCATCGACCGGGCCGACCGGGTGCTGTACCTGGGCAAGGCCGAGCGGCGCTCGGCCCGGGTCGTGGGCGGCGCCATCGCGGCGGATGCCGTCGATCCATCCCGGCTCCACTCCGGCTTCTACGACACGCTCACCGGCCTGCCCGACCGCCAGCTCTTCCTCGACCGTGTGGGACAGGCGCTGGTCCGGGCCCGGCCAGGCGAGCCCGCCCGGCTGGCCGTGCTCCAGTTCGACCTCGACCGGTTCAAGGTCATCAACGAGAGCCTCGGGCATGCCGCGGGTGACCGGCTGCTGGCCGCCGTCGCCGTCAGGCTTGCCGGCGCGCTCCGCCCTGGCGACATGATCGCGCGGCTCGGTGGCGACGAGTTCGGCGTGCTGCTGAACAACCTTTCGAGCGATGCCGACGTGGTGGCTATCAGCTGCCGGCTCCTCGACGCCCTGGCCGAGCCCTTCCGGCTCGCCGAGCGGGACACGTACGTGGGCGCCAGCGTTGGCATCGCCGTGGGCCGCGAGGGAGGGACGACCGCAACCGACCTCTTGCGCGAGGCCGACGTGGCGCTCTACCGGGCGAAGTCGGACCGGGCCGTCCCGTACGCCGTGTACACCCCGGCGATGCGGACATCGTCTCTCGAGCGGCTCGACCTGGAGGCCGACCTCCGGCGGGCGGTCGAGCGCGGCGAGCTGCGGCTGCACTACCAGCCGCTGGTGGACCTCGCGACCGGGAAGGTGACCGGCCACGAGTCGCTCGTCCGCTGGCAGCACCCCGCCCGCGGGCTCCTCCCGCCGGCGGACTTCATCCCGCTGGCGGAGGAGACGGGACTGATCGCCGGGATCGGCGAGTGGGTCCTGGCCGAGGCGTGCCGCCAGAACCGCGCGTGGCAGATCGCCCGGGCCGACGCGCGTGGTCTCACCGTCAGCGTGAACCTGTCGGCCCACCAGTTCACCAGGCACGATCTCTTCGATCGGGTGGCGGAGGTGCTGGACCGGACCGGCCTGGCTGCCGCCGACCTTGAGCTCGAGATCACCGAGAGCGTCGCGATGAGCGCCGGCGACGCGACGGCCACGACGCTCCGGCGGCTCCACGAGCAGGGCGTGCGCCTGGTCCTGGATGACTTCGGCACGGGCTACTCGTCGCTCAGCTACCTGGCCCGGCTGCCGCTCCACATGGTCAAGGTGGACCGGGCGTTCGTGGCCGGCCTGCCGGGCGCGGCCAACGAGGCGATCATCGGGGCAGTCGTGTCGCTGGCCCGCGGGCTGGGGATCAAGGTCACGGCCGAGGGGATCGAGCGGCCGGCCGAGCTCGCGGCCATCCGGGCGCTCGGCTGCGACCTCGGCCAGGGCTACCTGTTCGCTCCGCCCATGCCGGCCGAGGCCGCCGAGGCCTTCTTCGCGGCGGGCGTCCCGGCCGTCGGCCGGGCGACCGGCCGCGCCGCCCGGGCGGTAGCCGCAGCCTGAGAAACGTCCGACGGGCCAGCCGCCGGGGGCATGGCCCGGGGCGCGTCCACCCGCCGGGGTCAGTTAGGCGGCCGGGCCGCCGGGTCGGCGGCCGGGTTGTCGCCGGGTGCGCGACCCCCGCCGGCGACGCGTCAGCTGCGCGTGTTGCCGAACAGGCGCAGCATCATGAAGAACAGGTTGATGAAGTCGAGGTAGAGGGAGAAGGCGGCCATGACGGCGCCCTTCTCCATCGACCCGGCCCAGACGGCGACGTCGCCGTTCTTGATGCGCTGCACGTCGTAGGCGGTGAGGCCGGTGAAGATCACCACGCCCAGCACGGAGATGCCGAACGACAGCCAGTCCCAGCCGATGAAGACGTTCACCAGGCTGGCGACGATGATCCCGATGAGGCCCATGAACAGGTAGGCGCCGAGCGACGTCAGGTCGCGTCTCGTGACGGCACCGTACAGGGCGGCCCCGCCGAAGACGGCGGCAGCGGCCGAGCCGGCGGCCAGCACCGATCCCAGCTCGTAGGCGAGCAGCACGACCGCCAGCGTCACCCCGGTGAGGGCCGCATAGACGAAGAACAGCAGCAGGCCGAGCGTGGCGGAGATCCGGCGGATCCCGAGCGACAGGGTGAATGCCACCACGAGCTGGACGATGACGATCGGCAGCCACAGGCCGAAGAGGCTTGCCAGCGTCTCCTCGGGCAGGCCGGCAACCGCCACGCCAATGCCGGTCGTGACGAGCAGACCGATGAACATCCAGAAGAAGGCCTGGGTGAGGAACCCGGTCGACAGCTGGGCCGCCGGGCGGACGCCCAGCTGCGATGGTGTCAGGTAGGGGTTCATGCTCATGGCGGGGAGTCGTTCCTTTCGACGATTGGGGCGCCGCGGCGCTCGTGTGCGCCGGATTATCCCTTGACGGACGCAAGCCGTCCGCCGGGTGCCGGCGCCCTACTCCTTCCTTCGTCCGCGGGCCGTGATCGGACGTGCGTGGGTCGGCCGCTGCGACTCGGCCTGCTCGGCAGCCCGGGCGAGCACCCAGAGGAGATCGGCAAGGCGGTTCAGGTAGGGCACCAGGTGAGGCCCCGCGACGAGGCCGGCACGCGCCAGGCTCACAGCGCGGCGCTCGGCCCGACGGACGATCGTCCGCGCCACCTCGATCGCGGCCGAGACCCTCGTCTCGCCGGGAACCACGAACGCCCGGGGGAGCTCGATCCGCTGCTCCATTCCGGCCAGCAGCGCGTCGAGGCCGTCGACCATCCCGGCCGAGACACGGGTGGTCCCGTCGGCCAGGCGGCTCCAGGCGCCCTGATCGGCGGCCAGCTCGGCGCCGGCCACGAACAGCTCGCGCTGGAGGCGCAGCACGATGCCGTCCAGCGGAACGAGGCCGGGCGGCAGCTCGCCGAGTCGCCGACGGGCCTCGAGCTCGGCCCTGGCCAGCCCGAGCGCAGCCACGGCCTCGTCGATCGTGCCGTACGCCTCGGTCCGCGCATCGTCCTTCGGGATCCGGTCGCCGCCGAACAGGAGGGCGGTGGTCCCATCATCTCCGCGCCTGGTGGCGACGGCCGACTTCGGCGGCTTCGGGGCGTCGCCGGCGGACCCGTCCGCGGCTCGTGCGCTCACCGGGTCACCACATCAGGCCGGCGTCGCGCGGGTCCCAGCGCTCGGCCAGCAGGGTCACCTTGACCGGCTGATCCAGGGCCATCTCGGCCTGCTCCTTGACCTGCTGGATCATCGACCCGGCATAGGGGCAGAAGGGCGTGGTCAGGATCATCTTGATCTCGGACTCCCGTTCGCCGAGGACGACCTGCTTGATCAGTGCCAGCTCGACGACGTTCATCCCGATCTCGGGATCCACCACCTCGCGCAGCGCGTCGAGGACGGCCAGCTCGCGGGCGCGGCGCTCGGCGTCGAAGGCTGGGGCTGGGGAAGAGGCTGTGGCGGATTCGGTCGGGTCTGTCATCGGGTCGTCGTTCTCGTGGGCGTGCCGAGGGCTAAGCGTACCACCGGCGCGGGGAAATGCTAGTCAGGAGGTCGGAATTGGCGTCGAGGCCTGGCTGCAGCCGTGGCCCTGCACGGCGCCCCGATCCGACGGGTTGCCCCGCACGCACGGTGAGGCGACCACAGGTCGTCGGAGGTGCACGGCAGGAGCGGTCAGGTGGCAGGCGGGCCGTCCGCGATCACCACCCGGGGGCGACGGTACCGCTTCGGCAGGCCGGCCGCCTCGTCGGCAGTGAAGGCGGGTCCGACCAACTCTCCGCCCGGTCCGAAGAGGTCCGCGTACCGCCCGGGGTGATCGGCGGCGAAACAGTAGGCCGCGGCGATGCCCATCAGCCGCAGCTCGGGGTGGTCGGCCAGGAGCCGGCTCGGGGTCGCGCCGTTCGCCCGCAGCTCGAGCAGCCGGCGGACGGTGACGCGGCTGCCGTAGCAGAACGGCTCGCCGCTCATCACCAGCGGGTCGACCTGGACCCACTTGATCGTCATGTCAGGCGCCGCGGTAGATCGCGTCGAGGTACCGGTTCCGCCGGCGAGCATCGCCCGCGATGCGGCGGTGCCAGCGCAGCACGGCTGTGGCGGCCGTGATCGCCGCGTCGGCCGCTGCGAGCTCCTCCGGCTGGAGCATCCCGGCGAGGACCTCGCGGGTCGCCTCGCCGAGGCCGATGAGGTCGTCCAGCGGCACCTTCCGGCGACGGTAGACGGGCACGACCCAGTCGGCCCACTCACCCAGCTGACCGGGATCGCCGCTGGCCACGGCTCGCGCGACGCGCTCGAGGTAGATTTCGGTGTCGCGCAGCAGCAGGCGCAGTCCGTCGTCTCCGAGGCGGTCGCGGATGCTCGGGTCGCTGACCACGAGCGCCTCGATCGCGCCGGCCCCGAGGGCCGCGCGCTCAACCCGGATCCTGTCGGCGGCGGCCGGGAAGGCGGCGTTCATGTCCGCGGGGAGCAGCCCGAGGACGGGATGGCTCACGATCGGTGAGTCTAGCGCCCGGCCCCCGGCCACGCAGCATCAGCGGGGGCGCGGCGAGGCCGTCCGCCCCGCCCTGCTATCGTCAGGCGCGTTCGAGACGCTGGCCGAGGAGGACGCCGATGCCCGGATGGCCGGATTTCGACCACTGGTTTCCACCGGTCGAAGCAGCCGAGCGGCGCCCGGCACCACCCTTCACCCTGCGCCACCCGGTCGAGGATGACCACATCCGCCTTCTCGGGATTCTGTCTGGCTGGCCGGAGCGGCCGCTCCGGCCGATGCTGGCCGGGCTGCTGCTGCGCGAGATGAGCGATCTCTCGTGGCTGGCGGAGACCGACGACGGCCGGGTGATCGGGATGCTCCTCGGCCTTGCCGGGGCCGGCCGGCCGGAGGAGGCGGCGATCGCGCTGGTCGGCGTGGACCCCGCGTTCCGGCGGCGCGGCATCGGCCGGGCGCTGGTGGAGCGGTTCGTGGCGGACGCCGGCCGGCGAGGGTCGACCCGGGTGATGGCCGCGGTGCGGCCCGACGACCGGATCACGCTGGCCTTCTTCGCGGCTCTCGGCTTCGAGCCGGATGCCGGACCCGGGACGGTGCACATCTACGGGGTCCCGGCCTCTTCCGACTGGGACGGGCCCGGCGAGGACCGTGCCATCCTGTTGCGCACCGTCGGGGGGAATGAGCTCGCCGGAGACGGATGAGCGGCGCAGGCCGGGTGACCTGGGCGGGCCGAGCCGGCTCCCCTACCCCTCGCCCAGCTCTGCCACGATGGCGCCCGGCGTAAACGGCTCGCGGAGCAGGCGCCCGAAGCGCGCCGCCCGGTCCTCTTCGCGAACGAGCTCGAGCCAACGGCGCAGCAGCCGTTCTCCCTCGAAGTAGACGAACACGTACGTTCTCCAGAGCGGGTGCTCGATGAACTCGAGC
>JAGDMV010000030.1 GCA_017860675.1 Chloroflexota bacterium | reverse complement strand
CTACCAGTTCCGCCACCTCGGCGTGGACGTCGGCGCACGATCAGCGAGGGTCACCGATCGGCGAGGCGCCATGTTAGCACATCCCAGAATCGCTCCGACGCGTCCGCGATCGGCCGCGGAGTGGGTCCCTGGAGGCTCGCCGGGACCAGGTACAGGTGGTCGCGGAAGACCAGCGGAAGGATCGGCAGCCGCGCCGCCAGGACCTGCTGGAGCTTCGACATCGCCTTGGTGCGCTCTGCCCTTGTGCCGGGCTTCCGGGCGGCGTCGAGTGCCTTGTCGAGGGTGGAGTCCTGCACCCCGGCGATGTTCGAGCCGCCGGACCGCGCCTGGGTCGAGGCGAGGATCGGGAAGAGGTCGGGATCGAGACCGACGTTGACGTCGACGACCGCGGCCGCGAAGTCGCCGTCCCGCAGCCGGGTGACGAACTCGGCCGGGGGCAGCTCGGTGACGGTCGTCCGAAGGCCGAAGTCGCTCCACGCCCTGGCCACCTCGGCCGCGATCGCGGCGGCGACCGGGTTCGAGTCGGCGTCGGGAGTCAGCAGCTCGATCTCGAACGCCTTCGTCGTGCCAGGGGCCGTCCACCTCCCGCCCGTCTTCTTCCAGCCGGCCGCCTTGAGGTCGGAGGCCGCGGCGTCGACGTCGTGGGCGATCTTCTTCGACGCCGCCTGGTCGAAGGCCCACGAGGCTGGCGGCACCGGCGAGTCGGCTCGCCTCGCGGTCCCGGCCAGGATGCCGGTCACGATCCCATTCCGGTCGATCGCCTCGAGCAGCCCGCGACGGGTCCGGGGGTCGGCGAACGCCGGCTGCTGCCTTGGTCGCAGGTTGAGCACCACCGAGGTCAAGGTCGTCCCCGGGTAGCGCAGCAGCCGGGCGTCATCGCCGGCTCCCTCGAGGGTCGTGGCGAGCGGGCCGGGCAGCTCGGAGGCGCTGTCGACCTCGCCCGCCCGGAGGGCGTCGGCCAGGTCATCGGCCGTCTCGTAGAAGAGCAGCTCCAGGCGGGGCAGCAGGGCGGCGCCGCTGCCGCTCAGCCGGCGGGGGGGGAAGGTCGCGAACGGCCGCGACAGGTCGGGCGGCAGCGACGTGATCGGCTCCAGCACCGCGCTCGTCTCGTCCCACTGGACGAGGGTGAACGCCCCGTTGCCGATCGGCGAGCGCCAGAACGGGTGGTCCGCCAGGGCATCCACGGACACGGACCCGAGCAGGTGCGCCGGGAGCAGCGGCTGGCGCATCGCGTCGAGGAAGCCGGTCGACGGGGCGTTCAGGTCGAACCGCACGGTTCGCTCGTCAAGGACCGTGGCCACCACCTTGCGCCAGGTCTCGGCGGCCGGGCTCGTCGAGCCGGGTGCCTGGAGGGCGCGCACGGTCAGGGCGACGTCCTCGGCCGTCACCGGCTCGCCGTCGTGCCAGCGCGCGTCGCGGCGCAGGGTGAAGGTCCAGCGCTGCCCATCCTGTTCGGTGGTCCAGCGCTCGGCCAGGTCGGGCAGGATCGAGTCGCCGGGACCCAGCCGGACAAGACCGCGAAAGACGAGGGCCACGATGTCGCGGTCGGCCTGCGTGCGAGCGCTGATCGGCGTGGGCGAGCTGGGCAGGCCGACGATCCCCTCGCGGAAGACGGCTTCCTGCGGCGGCGTGGGGGCCGGGGACGGTGTCGCCGCCGGGCTGGCGGCCGGCAGGGCCAGTGCAGTGACGAGGGCGACCAGGAGGACGCCCAGGGCCAGCACGACCGCCGAATCGCGCCGGTTCACCGGATCGCCTTGCTCGCGTGCCGGGCCGGGTCAGGCTCCGGTCGTCGGCGCGAAGACGTAGGCCGCCAGCGAGAAGACCGCGAACAGCACGCCCAGGACGACGGTGAACTGCCAGAGGCGCCGCTCGATCCCCCGCCGGCTGCGGTACACGGCCGAGTCACCGCCGAAGGTGGCCGAGAGACCGCTGCCGCGCGCCTGGAGGAGGATGGCTGCGATCAGGGCGATGCTGACGATGATCTGGCCGATGGCCAGCATGGGATCCACGTGGGGGTTGACCTCCGTGCTCTGGGCCGCCGGATCGTAGCACAGGCCGCCCCGGGGCCGGCCCCGGCGTCAGTCGGTGACCCGCTTCTTGCCCTGTGCGGCCACGGCCGCCATGGCCGCCGCGACCCGGTCCGGGTCGCCGAGGTAGCGGCTCGACAGCGGTCGCAGGTCGTCGTCGAGCTCGTAGACGAGGGGCACGCCGGTCGGGATGTTGAGCCCGATGATGTCGTCGTCCGAGATCCCGTCGAGGTACTTCACCAGGGCCCGCAGGCTGTTGCCGTGGGCCGCGACCAGGACGCGGCGCCCGGAACGGATCGTCGGCGCGATCTCCTCGTGCCAGAGGGGCAGGAAGCGGGCCACCGTGTCCTTGAGCGATTCGGAGCGCGGCAGGTCCCCGTCGGGCAGATCCGCGTAGCGCGGGTCGTGACCGGGGAAGCGACCGTCGGATGGATCGAGCGGGGGCGGCGGGACATCGTAGCTCCGCCGCCAGAGGCGGACCTGCTCCTCGCCGAACTCGGCTGCCGTCTCGGCCTTGTTCAGCCCCTGGAGGGCGCCGTAGTGGCGCTCGTTGAGCCGCCAGCGGTTCACGATCGGGATCCACGCCAGGTCGAGCTCGTCCAGGGCGATCCAGAGCGTCTTGATGGCCCGCTTCAGGACGGAGGTGTAGGCCAGGTCGAATGCAAGACCCTCGGCCCGCAGCAGCCGGCCTCCCTCGTGCGCCTCGATCACGCCGTGGCTGGAGAGATCGACGTCGGTCCAGCCGGTGAAGCGGTTCTCCTTGTTCCAGGTGCTCTCGCCGTGGCGGAGGAGGACGAGGGTCGGCATCGGATGGCTCCTGCGGTTTCTCGGGTCGTGATGGTGCTGTGCGGCGGGGATGCGTGGGGTCCGCGACCGGCTCAGCCGGCGGCGGCTGCCCGGGCGGCGGCGGTGACTGCGGCGCGGGCAACGATCCCGGCCATCTCGTCCGCCTTGAGCGACGCCCCGCCGACGAGCGCTCCGTCGATCCCGGGCTGGGCGAGGAACTCGCCGATGTTGGCGGCCGTGGCCGAGCCGCCGTAGAGCACGGGCACGCCATCGGCGAGCGACCCCCAGCCGCCCGCGCGGAGCGTCGCCCGGATATCGTCGGTCATGGCGGCGGCATCGGCGCCGGAGGCGTTGCGGCCGGTGCCGATGGCCCAGACGGGCTCGTAGGCGATCACCAGGCCGGCCGCCATCAGCGCCGCCGGGTCGTGACCGGCAAGGCAGCCGGCGAGCTGATCGGCGACCACCCGGGCCGCCCGGCCGGCCTCCCGCTCGGCCAGCTGCTCGCCCACGCACAGGATCGGTCGCAGGCCGGACGCGAGCGCCCGGCCCAGCTTGCGGCCGATCAGCGCATCGGACTCGCCGGCATCGCGGCGGCGCTCGGAATGGCCGAGGATGACCCAGGTGGCGAGGCCGGCCAGCATCGACGCGGAGACCTCGCCCGTGTACGCCCCGGCCAGCTCGTGGTGCACGTTCTGTGCCCCGACGGCCACGTCCTCCTGCTCGAGCGCATCTCGCACCGCGGCCAGACAGACGTACGGCGGGCAGATGACCCGGACGACGCCGGGCTCACGGGTCCGCTCGGCGATCGTCCGGGCGAGGGCCCCCGCATCGCCGGGGGTGGTGTTCATCTTCCAGTTGGCGGCAATGATCACTGGTCGCATGGCCCAATCATGCCATCCGGCGTGCGCCCGCCGTGCGGCCGCCGGCCACGATCCGCGGCGACCGGTCGGGCGCGGTCCTGCGGGAGCCGCGGGCCCGGATCCGGTGAGGTGGAGGACGAAGATCGTCCTCGTCCGCCAGGGAGACCAGCCGCTCGAGAGCCCGCTGGACCCTGGTGCGGGCGATCCCCAGCTGCTCTCCCAGCTCGGTGAGCGACGACTCGGGCCGTGCCTGGCGCTCGCGGGCGACGGCCCTGACCAGCTCGGGCAGGTCATCGAGGCGGCCATCGGCCTCGAGGGTCGAGATCGCCTCGAGCTGCCGGGCCGAGGCTGAAGCCGAGCGCTCGAGGTTGGCCGCCTCGGCGTTGAGGAGGCGGGAGAGATCGCCGCGCACCGACCGCGCTACCTGGCGCGATTCCAGCTCGAGCAGCGCCGAGCTGGCGCCGATCCAGCGCAGGAACGTGCCGATGGTCTCGGCGCTCTTCCAGGTGACCACCCCCCGACCGCGGCGCATCCGCACCCCGGCCGGCAGCCCCACCTCCGCCAGCCGCCGGCCGAGCTCGCCGGCCTCGGCCGGCTCGACCACGAACTCGAGGTGGTAGCGTCCCGACGCCACGCTCAACGAGCCGTGGGCGAGGAAGCGGCCCCGCACGTAGGCGCTGCGGCAGTGGTCCGCGGCCCCGTCCCAGTCGAATGGCCGGGCCCCGCCCGCGCTCGCGCCGCCGCGCAGCAGACGCACGACGAGGCGTGCCAGGGCCGGCCGGTCGCCGCGGACGGTCGCGGTCCCCAGCCCGGCCAGCTCCGCCGCCCGATCGCAGGCACGCGACGGCTCGACGGCGGCCAGCTCCCCCCGCAGGGCCGCCACCAGGTCGCGGTCGGCCGTGCCCACCGGGCCGTCAGGCCGTGCGAGCGCCGGCGCGACGACGCGCCCGGAGCCCCTCGCGCTCGAGGACGCGGACCAGCGCGCCGGCCAGCAGGGCGGGGTCGTGGTGGTGCGGGTTGGCCGGGTCGACCATGTCGTCGAGCACAAGGGCGGGCCCGCGCCGGGCGGCCGGCGGCCAGCGAAGCCTGACTGGCTCTCCTCCCTCGGCATCGTGCACCTGGCCCTCGAGCCGGTTGTTGGCCAGGACGACGTCGACCATGTCCGGTCCCAGGTGGGCGAGCAGGGCCTCGACGTGGTCGGCCAGGTCCATGCCCTCGGTCTCGCCGGCCTGCGTGGCGACATTGGCCGCGTAGACCCGGACGCCGGGCGCGGCCTGGATCGCCTCGCGCAGCTGGGGGATGAGCACGACCGCCAGCACGCTCGTGAACAGGCTGCCCGGCCCCAGCACGACGAGGTCGGCCTCGGCGATCGCGGCGATCGCGTCGCGGGCCGCCCGCGCGTCGCCGGGCTCCAGCCACACCCGATCGATCCCGCGCATGCGCATGATCCGCGACTGACCCTCCACCTCGGAGCCGTCGCGCAGCCGGGCGTGGAGAGTCACCGGCTGTGGCGAGGCCGGGACGACGCGGCCGCGGACCGCCAGCACCCGGTTCATCTTGCGGACCGCCTCCTCGAAGTCGCCGTCGATCGCGTTCATGGCCGAGATGAGGAGATTGCCGACGGCGTGGCCGGCGAGGCCGCCATCGTCGCGACCGAAGCGGTACTGCAGAAGCTCACCCATTGCCGGCTCGGTCTCGGCCAGGGCCACCAGGCAGTTGCGGATGTCGCCGACGGCCGGGATGCCGAGCTGGTCGCGCAGCCGGCCGGTCGAGCCGCCATCGTCGGCGATCGAG
Source organism: Chloroflexota bacterium (assembly GCA_017860675.1). Taxonomy (GTDB): domain Bacteria; phylum Chloroflexota; class Limnocylindria; order Limnocylindrales; family CSP1-4; genus CTSoil-043. The sequence goes on along the minus strand of JAGDMV010000030.1, from coordinate 7,478 downwards.
ACGATCGCGGTCAGGTTCGCGGTGCGCTCCTTCAGCCCCCGGAGGAGGACCGACAACCCCGTCCCGCCGCCGATGGCCACCACCCGCGGACCGCGCGCGAGCAGCCGCTTGCGGTAGACGAGGTCGACGAGCGGCTCGTCGGCGCTCTCGCGGAACGGGCCCAGCAGGGTCCGCACCACGCGGTACGAGCCGTACAGGAAGAGGGCCAGGCCGGCAGCCACCAGGACGACGGCCCGGGCCCAGTAGGGCAGGAACTGGAGGGTGACGAGGTAGATCACCGCCTGGACGGGGCCGGTCACCTCGACCTCGCGGTAGACCTGGCGCAGGGCGAATGCGCCCGCCAGCGCCAGGGCGAGCTCGCCCAGGAAGACGACCGCCAGCCAGCGCTTGACGCCGATCCCCGGGGTCAGCCAGCGGCGCAGGTTCATGCGGTCTCGAGCTCGCGGTGGAGCACGCTCACCGGCCCGAAGTCGTGCGCCCGCAGGCGCCCCGCGAGCTCCTCGGCCAGGACGATCGAGCGGTGATAGCCGCCGGTGCAGCCCAGGCCGATGGTGAGCCGCGTCTTGCCCTCGGCCAGGTAGGCGGGGATCGTCTCGACCAGCAGCCCCTCGGCTCCGTCGAGGAAGGCCCCGGCCAGCGGCTGGGCGAGGACGTGGGCACGAACCTCCGGGGTCAGGCCGGACAGCGGCCGGAGGCCGGGCACGTAGTACGGGTTCTGCAGGAAGCGGACGTCGAGGACGATGTCCGCCTCCGGGGGCAGGCCCATCTTGAAGCCGAAGCTGATGAGCTGGATGGCCATCCGGTCCGGCTCGACCGGCGCCCACAGCTGGGCGAAGATGAGCGCCTTCAGGTCGCGCGGCGGCAGCTCGGACGTGTCCACCACCACGTCCGCCTCCTCGCGCACCGGCTCGAGCAGGCGGCGCTCGGCCGCGATCGAGTCGGCGATCCCGCGCTCCGATTCGAGCGGGTGGCGGTGACGTGTCTCGGAGAATCGGCGGATGAGAATCTCGTCGCGCGCCTCGAGGAAGAAGACCTGGGGCCGGATCCCCCGGCCCTCCAGCGCGCCGCGGATGGCGGCGAAGGCGAGGAGGACGTCCCCGGCCCGTGCGTCGAGCACGATCGCCACCCGCTGGAACCGCCCGGGCTCGCGCGAGATCAGCTCGGCCAGGTCGGCCAGCAGCTCGCCGGGCAGGTTGTCCACGCACCTGTAGCCGAGGTCCTCGAACACCTTGGCGGTCGCGGTCTTGCCCGCGCCCGACAGGCCGGAGATGACGACGACGTGCTGGCCGGCCTGTACCGCATCGGGGGCGGCGGAGCCGGCCGTGCTGTCCATGAAGCCAGTCTACGCTTGCCCCGCCGCCGGCAGCTCAGTGGCCACCGGCCCGGACCAGGAAGATGGACAGTTCGTAGAGCGCGTACATGGTGACCCCGAGGGCCAGCGGGCTGATGATGTCGCCGCCCGGCGTGGCCACCGCCGCCACCACCGCGATCACCACGATGACGAGGCGACGCGAGCTCCGCAGGCGCTCGCTGGTGACGATTCCGACCTTCGACAGCAGGACGAGGACGATCGGGTACTGCATGACCAGGCCGAAGGCCAGGAACATCATGGCCACGAAGCCGAAGTAGCCATCGGCCGTCCAGGCGTTCTGCAGCGCGCCGCCCTGCCCGAAGCTGCCCAGGAAGGCGACCGCGTACGGCAGGACGAAGTAGGCCAGCCCCACCCCCAGGACGAAGAAGACGAGGGCGAGCGGCACCCACGGCCTCGCCAGCCGGCGCTCCTGGCGGGTCAGGCCGGGCGAGATGAACCGCCACAGCTGCCAGAGGATCACCGGCATGCCCAGCACGACCCCGGTCACGAGCGCGATCTTGAGGTAGATGAAGAAGCCCTCTCCCGGGGCGAGCAGGATGAGCGGATCCGCGCCGTAGGGTGCCTTGAGAACGTCGAGGATCCGGGGAGCGAGGATGAAGCCGACCACGGTCCCGGCGGCCACGGCCAGCAGCGCGATCGCGATCCTGCGCCGCAGCTCGGCCAGGTGGTCGACGAGCGACATGACCTTTCCGTCCTCCCCGGCCTCCTCGGGCGCCGCGGGGGGCGCGGGATCGTCGCGCGGGGGCGCGAGGGAGCCGTCGACGGGGTCGGGGTCAGCCACGGCCGCGCACCGGGCGGCCGGCAGCTATGGCTGCGGCTCGCCGGCCGGGGCGACCGGTTCGCCGGCTGGCGCGGCCGGCTCGACCGGGCTGGACAGGACGTTGGGCTCGGCCGCCCCGGCGAGGGTGTTCGGCGCAGGCACAGCGGCCGGCACGGGCTGGTCGACCGGCAGGGAGGCGACCGGGGCGGCTGCCTCCGCCGGCGCGACCGAAGGCGCCACGACGGGGGCGGGCGCCGGGGCGGCGGGCACGATCGGCGCCGGTGGAGCGGCCAGGGTTGGCTGGGCGGCCTGCGCGGGAGGTGCGGCGGGCGGCGTGACGTCGAGCGAGGCGGCCTCCTGGACGTCGGTGGCGGCCTTGCGGAACTCGCGGATGCTCTTGCCGAGCGACTGGGCCACGCTGGGCAGCCGGCCCGGCCCCAGGACGAGCAGGGCGATCACCAGGATGATGACCAGCTCGGGCACGCCGATGTTCGGCATCGTGGACTGTCCTCTTCGCGGCGCCATCCGGGCGACGCAGGTCGCCCGCCCGGCGACCTACGATAGCACAGGGAGCCTGGACGCCCAGACGCGGGCGGCGTCTGCCAGGAGCTGGCCGGGATCGGCCACGATGCCGCCCTCCGCGGTTCGGGACGCCGCGGCGCTGATCCCGCGCGACACGTTGACGAGCAGCCCTCCCCCGGGCCGCCCGCCCGCGGGCGCCACGAGAGCCCGCCCGGACGCGAGCACGGCCTCCACGTCGCCGCCCTGCGCCCCGACACCGGGCACGAGGAAGGCGAGGCCGGGCACGAGCTCCCGGATCGAAGCCAGCTCGGCGGGAGCGGTCGCACCGACCACGAGTCCGGCCCTGGCGCCCAGACCGCTCTCGGCGATCCGCCTGGCGACGCGGCGGTGGAGCGCCTCGACAGGCGCCCCGGTCGCCGGCTCGGCCGCGACCGCCAGGTCCTGGAGCTCACCCGCCCCGGGGTTCGAGGTCCGGCAGAGGACGTAGGCGAACCGGTCGTCGCGCTCGACGAACGCGTCCAGCGCGCGGAGCCCGAGGTACGGGTTGGCCGTGACCGCGTCGACCCCGAGCCCGTCGAAGAGGGCCACGGCCTGGCGGGCCACCGTGGACTCGATGTCACCTCGCTTCACGTCGGCGATGACAGGGATGCCGGCCGGGATTGCCGCCCGGACCCGCTCGAGGGCAGCCACCCCCGCCGAGCCGAGGGCCTCGAAGAAGGCCACGTTCGGCTTGAAGGCGGTCGCCACCGGCACGCTGGCCTCGACCAGGAGTCGGGCGAACCGCTCGACGCCGGCGACGTCGGGCGAGAAGCCGGCCGGGAGCGCGCCAGGGTCGGGGTCGATGCCGACGCAGAGGACGCTGCCGGTCGCCGCGGCCCGGGCCGCGAGTCGCTCGAGGTAGGTTGCCATCGGTCCTCCGGGGTCAGGGCTCAGGGCTCGGCGATGCGGGCTCGGGGCTCTCGCCGGAGGGAACGGGCGTCGCCGCCGGCGTGGGCCGCGGCCCCCACCACGACGGGCGCGAGGTTGGGTCCAGGCCGCTGAACTCGGTGAGCGACTCGATCGACTCGACGGCAAGCGAGCCCCCGGAGCCGCTGAGGGTGGCCAGCTGGAGGTCGACGTTGCTGCCAGCGAGCCGGAGGAACGCCAGCTTGGTCCCGTCCGGGGACCAGGCCGCGCCCCATGAGTGCTCGTCGGAGGTCACCCGCAGGATCTCGCCGCCCGTGCCCGCGTCGAGGACGACCACGTCGGTGCCGAACGAGGTCGTCCGCGTGGCCGCCAGGTAGCGCCCGTCGGGCGAGTAGACCGGCTCGGTGTAGCCGGGGCCGGACATGGCCCTGGCCCGCTTCGTCTTCGGGTCATAGCGGAAGATCTCCGGCGCGCCGCGGCCGGCATCTCGCCCGTTCCTGACGTACACGAGGAGCTTGCCATCGGGGCGCCAGCTCGGGTCCTGGTGCCCGAGCGGCGCTTGCTCGGTGACGGGCACGCGGGTCATCTTCTTCGTCTTCACGTCGTACGTCTGGAGGACGACATCACGCCGCGTCGGGTCAGGCCCGTCCGACACGATCGCGATCGTGCGGCCGTTCGGTGCCGGGGCTGGCTGGCGGATGAAGTAGAACCAGCGCTGCGAGCCGCTACCCTTGTACAGCCCCGACAGGAGCGCCTGGCGGCTGGTGCCATCCGACTTGACCCGCGACAGGATCGGGTAGTAGAGCTCGTACCCGCGGAGCGCCTGGGCCACGAAGAACTTGGCCCGCGTGCGCCGCGTGTCGATGAAGTAGATCCACTCCCCATCGGCCGACCAGGCGGGCTGCGAGTCGCGCCCGGTGTTGGTCAGCTGGCGCGCCTCCCTGCCCTCCTGGATCCAGAGGTTGCCGGCCTTCGCGTACACGATCTTGCCGTCGATCACGACCTCGGGGTTGACTTCCACCGGGGCGCTCGGGGAAGGCGTCCGGTGCGGCTGGATCGACGGGGCGCCCGGCCGGGGTGTCGTCCCTGGCTCGACCACGCCCGGGTCTTCCCCGCGAGCCGGCAGGAACGGGATGTGCCCGCCGAGGACCGAGAGCGTCAGCACGCCGACCAGCACCAGCCCGACGGTCGCCAGGATCGGCGCCAGGAACGGCCGGACCTGGCCGAGCCGGTAGGGGTCGCCGGTCGTCCGGCGGGGGCCGCGTGCGCTCGAAGTCCGGCGGTTCACGGGACCGCCTCCACCGGGGCCGCGGCCGTGGCGGGCACTGACGAGCCGACGCTGCCGACGTCGAGGACCTCGAGCTGGAGCGACTCGAAACCGCCGAACCGGCGGCTGGCCAGGCGAGCCGCCACCTCGACCCGGTCGCCGGGAAGGAGCCGGTCGACGAGGTCGGCGCGCCCGAAGGCGATCGCGTCGACGACATCGAGCTCGCGACGGAGGGTGAGCTGGGCATGGCCGCCGTTGGCGGCACGGACGCGGGTCACGGTCAGCTCGTGGACGGCGATCACCGGCGCCGGGTTCCCGGGCCCCGTGGGCTCGAGCATGGCGAGCTCGCCGAGCAGCTCGTAATCGAGGCTCGTGGCGGGCAGGGCGAGATCCACCTCGAGCACCGGTCCGGGAGCAGTGTCGCTCACCGCCAGCAGCGCCCCGAGCCGGGTCCGGACCTCGTCCCAGCGTTCGACGGCCACCTCGAAACCCGCCGCCGAGCGGTGGCCGCCGTGCCGCGCGAGCAGGTCCGAGCAGCCCTCGAGCGCGGCCGCCAGGTCGACCCCATCGCCGGCCCGGCACGAAGCGCGGAGGAGCCCGTCGGTCTCGGTGGCCACGATCGCCGGCCGGGCCAGCTCCTCGGCCAGCCGGCCGGCAACGAGCCCGATCACGCCGACCGGCCACGATCCCCGGACGAAGACCGGCCCGCCGTCGCCAGGCGGCTCCGCGGCCAGGGTGGCGCGTGCCCCGTCCAGGGCGGTGCGCGTCAGCTCGCGCCGGATCAGGTTGGCCTCCTCGAGGCGTCCGGCGAGATCGGCTGCCCGTCCCGGCTCATCCTCGAGCAGGAGCGCGGCCGCGTCGTCGGCATCGCCAACCCGGCCGGCCGCGTTGAGGCGCGGGGCGATGACGAAGGCGACGGTGTCGAGGGTGACAGCCGGCGGGTCGATCCCCGCGGTCGCCAGCAGCGCAGCCAGGCCCGGCCGCGGGTCGGCACGGAGACGCTCCAGCCCGAGGCGCGCGATCGCCCGGTTCTCGCCCAGGACCGGGGCCACGTCGGACACCGTCCCGATGGCGGCCAGGTCGGCCAGCGATGCCGCCAGCTCGCGGCTTCCGCCGAGACGATCGGCCAGGTGCCCGGCGAGGCGGAAGGCCACGCCGGCCCCGGACAGGCGCCGGTCCGGGTAGCGCGCGTCGAGCCGATGCGGGTTCACCACGGCGACGGCCGGCGGCAGATCGAGGGGCACGCGGTGGTGGTCGGTCACGATCACGTCGATCCCCTGCCCCGCGGCGGCGGCGATCTCGGCACCGCTCGACGTTCCCGTGTCGACGGTGACGATCAGCGTCCGGTCGCCGGACCGGGCGAGCTCCACGCAGCGCATCGACAGGCCGTGGCCGTCGCCGGCGCGGCTGGGGACGTGCCCGACGACGTCGAGCCCCAGGTCTCGCAGCGAGCGGACGAGGATCGCCAGACCGCACAGGCCGTCGGCGTCGAAGTCGCCCACGACCAGCACGCCCTCGCCCCGCGCGCGAGCCTGGGCGATCCGCTCCGCGGCTCGATGCGCGTCGGGCAACAGCCCCGGGTCGTGCAGCCCCGCCTCGGCCGGGCCGAAGAACGAGGGGAGCTCGGCAGCCGCGACGCCGCGACGGGCCAGCACCCGGGCCAGGCGCTCACCGCCGCCGTGGGCCGCGACGGCGGCCACGTACTCGAGCCCGGGCGAGCCGGGTTCCGGGTAGCGCCAGCGCAGGGTCGGCTCGACCATCCCAGTCAGGATGCCGGGAGATGCTTCACCGCGGCTTCGCGACGACTTCGCCGAGCCGCACGTGTCACGTCGTCGCCCGTCGGGCCGGCCTGCCGGTCGATGCCCGGCTCCTGCGGCGCGCCTCCCACTCCTCCCAGACGGTGAGCAGCGGGGCGGCGTTGAAGATCGAGGAGTAGGTCCCCGAGACGATGCCGATCAGGAGGGCGAGGATGAAGTTGCGGATGGAGGGGCCGGAGAACAGCAGCAGGGCGATCAGGGTCAGGACGACCACCACGCTGGTGTTGATCGAGCGGGCCAGGGTCTGGAGGATCGAATGGTTGACGATCGCCGAGAAACTCTCCCCGGCGTGCCGCGAGCGGTTCTCGCGGATGCGGTCGTAGACCACGATCGTGTCGTGGACCGAGAAGCCGATGATCGTCAGCATCGCGGTCACGAACAGGCCGTCGATCTCGATCCCGAACAGCGTGCCCAGGATGGCGAACGCGCCGACGACCACGAGGATGTCGTGGACGAGAGCGGCGACGGCGGTCGCTCCGAAGCGGAAGTCGCGGAAGCGGAACGTCATCCAGAGCAGGATGCCGATCGAGCCGACGGCCACCAGGATCATCGCCTGGGTGGTGAGCTCCGAGCTGATCACCGGGCCGACGGTGGTCAGCAGGCGCTCGGACTCGATCGGGCCGAGCTCGTCCTCCAGGGCCGTCGCGAGGGCCCCGATCTCGCCTGTTCGGGTGACGCCGCCGGGGGCCGCCGTTGGCGCGGGCGAGATCGCCGGTGACGCGCCGGGCGAGGCCGCCGGGCTGGTGCTGGGAGCCGGCGACGGGCTGGCGGACGGCGACGGGCTGGCGGACGGCGACGGGCTCGGGCTCGGCGAGCCACTGGCCGCCGGCGACG
>JAGDMV010000141.1 GCA_017860675.1 Chloroflexota bacterium | reverse complement strand
TGGTCTTCGACCGGGCCGGCTATCGCTACCACGGCCGGGTGAAGGCGGTCGCCGAGGCCGCCCGCGCCGCCGGCCTGGAATTCTAGGGAGCCGCCCGTGGCCAGGATCGACCCCGCTAAGCTGACGCTCGAAGAGCGCGTCGTCCAGATCAACCGCGTCGCCAAGGTCGTCAAGGGCGGCCGGCGCTTCTCCTTCTCGGCGGTCGTCGTCGTCGGCGACGGAGCCGGCCACGTCGGCGTCGGGCTGGGCAAGGCCGGCGAAGTCCCCGAGGCGATCCGCAAGGGCGTGGAAGACGCCAAGAAGAACATCATCCGGATCCCGACCATCGGCACGACGATCCCGCACGAGGTCACCGCCGAGTACTCGGCCGCAAGGGTGATGCTCCGGCCCGCCTCCCAGGGCACCGGCGTCATCGCCGGTGGGTCCGTGCGGGCGGTCGTCGAGTCGGCCGGCATCCGCGACATCCTGACCAAGGTCCACGGCTCGACCAACCCGGTCAACGTCGTGCGGGCCACCCTCGAGGCGCTCCGCAGCCTGCGCTCGGCCGAGCAGGTCTCGGCCCGCCGCGGGGTCGCCATCAGCATCCGGGTGTCCGGCCAGCCGGCGGCGGAGGCGACCGATGCCCGGTAGGCTGCGCGTCACCCAGGTCAAGAGCACGATCAGCCACATCGAGCGGAACCGGGCCACCATCCGGGCCCTGGGGCTGCACCGCATCGGCGACACCGTCGTGGTCCCGGACAACCCGGCCACCCGGGGCATGGTCCGCCAGGTCCGCTTCCTCGTCCGCGTCGAGGAGCTGCCCGGAGCGGGCCCGGAGGAGACCCGATGAAGCTCAACGACCTCCGTCCGGCCGACGGCGCGCACACGCCGAAGACCCGCGTCGGGCGAGGAATCGCGGCCGGCAAGGGCAAGACGGCGGGCCGCGGCACCAAGGGCCAGAAGTCGCGCGCCGGCAGCGCCATCCCGCCCTGGTTCGAGGGCGGTCAGACGCCGCTCCACGTCCGCATCCCCAAGCTGCGCGGCTTCCGCAACATCACCCGGATCGAGTACGAGGTGGTCAACGTCGGCCGGATCTCGGCCGCGGTCGAGGTCGGCCGGCTGCCCGAGGCCGAGCCCGGGGGCTCCGCGCCCGTGACCGTGACCGCCGACCTGCTCCGCGCCGCCGGCCTGGTCCGCAAGCTCGACAGGCCGCTCAAGATCCTGGGCCAGGGAGAGGTGACCAGGCCGCTGTTCGTGGTTGCCGACGCGTTCACCCGGAGCGCGAAGGAGAAGATCGAGGCGGCGGGCGGCACCGCCCAGGTCCTCGAGGTCCCGGCCGGCCCGCTCGAGGCGCTGGGGGTCGAGCCGGCCCCCGCCGACGGCTGAGCCGGCGACCGTGTTCGAGTCCCTCCTCACCGCCTTCAGGGCGCCGGACATCCGGCGTCGGATCCTGTACGTCCTCGGGATCCTGATCATCTTCCGGGCCCTGGCCCACGTGCCGGTGCCGGGGGCCGACCCGGCCAAGCTCTCCCAGTTCTTCGCCGACAACGCCCTCTTCGGCCTGCTCGACCTCTTCTCGGGAGGCGGCCTGTCGCGCTTCTCCGTCGTCGGCCTGGGGGTCAACCCGTACATCAACGCCTCGATCATCATGCAGCTGATGACGGGCGTGGTACCCGCCCTCCAGGCGCTCCAGCGCGAGGGCGAGTACGGCCGCAACAAGATCAACCAGTACACCCGCTACCTGTCGGTCCCGCTGGCGGTCCTCCAGAGCTACGGCTTCCTGGCGGTGCTTAACGCGGCCGGCGTGATGATGCCCGGCTACGAGCTGAAGCTCTCGTCGCTGGACACCATCCTGCAGATCGTCAGTCTCACCGCTGGCTCGGTCCTGCTGATGTGGCTGGGCGAGTTGATCACCGAGAACGGGATCGGCAACGGCATCAGCTTCATCATCTTCGCCGGCATCGTCGGCAGGGTGCCGTCGGCCGCCCAGCGCTTCATCGAGTCGCCCAACTTCGGTTCGCTGGCGGTCCTGGCGGTCATGGCCATCCTCGTGGTGGCCGTGATCGTCTACATCACCGAGGGCCAGCGGCGAATCCCGATCCAGTACGCGAGCCGGGTCCGAGGCCGGCGGATGTACCAGGGGGGCAGCACCTTCCTGCCCCTCCGGGTCAACATGGCCGGCGTCATCCCGATCATCTTCGCCGTCAGCATCCTGCTCCTGCCGAGCCAGCTGGCCGGCTACTTCACCACCTCGGAGGTCCAGATCGTGGCCGACGTGGCCACCTTCATCGTCAACTTCTTCGGGCCGGCCAACCCGCTCGTCTACGGCGGCCTGTACTTCCTGCTGACGGTCGGATTCACCTACTTCTACACGGCCTTCACCTTCAAGCCTGACGAGACGGCCGAGCAGCTGCGCAAGAACGGCGGCTTCATCCCCGGCATCCGGCCCGGCCGGCCGACCCAGGACTACCTTGCCCGGGTCGTCAACCGGATCACCGTGGCCGGCGCCCTGTTCCTGGGCACCATCGCGGTGCTGCCCTTCGTGGTCGCCGCCATCCTGCCTGACCTGGCCGGCGTGTCGCTCGGCGGGACCAGCCTGCTCATCGTCGTCTCGGTCGTTGTCGAGACGATGAAGCAGCTGGAGGCCCAGCTCCTGATGCGCAGCTACGAGGGCTTCATCCGGTGAGGATCGTCGTCCTGCTCGGCGCGCCGGGGGCGGGCAAGGGCACCCAGGCGCACGTCCTGGCGGAGCGCCTGGGCCTGCCGCGGATCGCCACCGGGGACCTCTTCCGGGCGGCGGTCCGCGAGGGAACCCCGCGTGGCGTCGAGGCGCAGGGCTACATGGAGCGCGGCGCTCTCGTGCCCGACGAGGTCACCGTCGCCATGCTGCTGGAGCGGCTTGCCCTTCCGGATGCGGCCGGTGGAGCGATCCTCGATGGGTTCCCCCGGACGCGCGCCCAGGCCGAGGCGCTCGACGCCGCCCTCCACGGGCGGGCGACCGGGGTCGAGGCGGCGCTTCTCATCGACGTCCCGGTCGCGGACCTGCTGGCGCGCCTGTCGGGCCGCTGGCTGTGCGCCGCAGCCGGGCATCCCTACCACGAGACGGCCGACGCGCCGCGCGTCGCCGGCGTCTGCGACATCGACGGCTCGCCGCTCATCCAGCGCGACGACGACCGGCCCGAGGTCGTCCGGGCGCGCCTCGAGAAGCAGCTCGGGGCGCTCGGCGACGTCGTCGGCCACTACCGCGCAGCCGGCCTGCTGCAGATCGTCGACGGGAGCCGCCCCATCGACGACGTGACGGCCGCCCTGCTCGAGGCCCTGGGCGAGCCGCTCGCGGAGCTCCCGCGATCGTGATCACCCGCAAGTCGCGAGCCGAGATCGAGGTCATGCGGCGCGCCGGGCGCCTGGTGGCCGAGGTGCTGGCCATGTGCGAGGAGGCCATCCGGCCGGGCGTGAGCACGGCGACCCTCGATTCGCTCGCCGAGCGCCACATCCGCTCGCACGGGGGCGTGCCATCGTTCAAGGGCTACCATGGCTTCCCGGCCTCGATCTGCGTCTCGATCGACAACGAGGTCGTGCACGGGATTCCCGGCCGGCGGACCATCCGCGAGGGCCAGGTCGTGTCGATCGACGCCGGGGCGATCATCGACGGCTGGCACGGCGACGCGGCCCGGACCTACATCGTCGGCGACGCGCCGCGCGAGGTCCGCGACCTCGTGGAGGCGACTCGCCGGGCCCTGGCGGCCGGCGTCGCCGCGTCGGTGGCCGGCAACCGCATCTGGGACATCTCGGCCGCGGTCGAGGACGTGGCCCTCCCGCGCGGCTACGGCGTGGTGCGGCCCTACGTCGGCCACGGCATCGGCCAGGCCATGCACGAGGAGCCCCAGGTTCCGAACTACCGGACCAAGTCGAGGGGGATCGAGCTCGCCCCGGGCATCTGCCTGGCGATCGAGCCGATGTTCACCCTGGGCTCCGGCGACGTCGAGACCAGGCCGGACGGCTGGACCGTGGTCACCCGAGACGGGTCGATCGCCGCTCACTTCGAGGACACGCTCGCGGTGACGGAGGATGGCCCGGTGGTCCTGACAGCATGAGCGCCGGGCGGTCCCGGTGTCGGCCGGCTGGCGACTTGCCGGGACCGGTCGAAGTTGGTACGCTACGCGTTCGCGTGTCGGCCGGGGTCGGTCGGCACGCGTGCGCCAGTTGAAGGGAAGCACGGGAGCCCGTGGGCAAGAAGGACGCGATCGAAGTCGAGGGTACCGTCATCGAGCCGCTGCCGAACACCATGTTCGCGGTCGAGCTCGAGAACGGTCACCGCGTCCTCGCGCACATCAGCGGGAAGCTCCGGATGAACTTCATTCGGATCCTGCCGGGCGACCGGGTTCGGGTCGAGCTCTCCCCGTACGACCTCACCCGGGGCCGCATCACCTACCGGCTCCGCTAGGGTCGGCCTGAGCAGAGGAATCGAGGGTCCGTTGAAAGTCCGTGCCTCCGTGAAGGCCCGCTGCGACAACTGCAAGGTGATCCGCCGCCATGGGACGGTCATGGTCATCTGCGCCAACCCCAAGCACAAGCAGCGGCAGGGCTGAGCGGATGGCACGGATCGCCGGCATCGACATCCCCCGTGAGAAGCGGGTCGAGGTCGCCCTCACCTACATCTACGGGATCGGGCTGTCCACCAGCCAGAAGATCCTCCAGCAGACCAACGTCAATCCGGACACGCGCGTCCGCGACCTGACCGAGGACCAGGTCAACCGGCTGCGCGAGCTGATCGATCGCCGCTACAAGGTCGAGGGCGACCTGCGCCGCGAGGTGGCGATGAACATCAAGCGGCTGATCGAGATCGGCTCATACCGGGGTATCCGCCATCGGCGGAACCTGCCCGTTCGCGGCCAGCGCACAAAGACCAACGCCCGCCAGCGACGCGGTCCGAAGCGGACCGTCGGCGCGCGGCGCAAGAAATAACGAGAGGATCAGGCCGGCTAGATGGCGGATCGGAAGCGGGCGCCCAAGCAGCGCCGCCGGGAGCGCAAGAACGTGCCCAGCGGGCACGCGCACGTCCAGGCGACCTTCAACAACACGA
>JAGDMV010000140.1 GCA_017860675.1 Chloroflexota bacterium | reverse complement strand
GATCGCGCGCTGGGTTGCCGGAGGGGTGCACACGATGCTCTGCTTCGACCCGACGCGCGGCATCGACATCCGCACCAAGGCCCAGATCTACGTGCTCCTGCGCGAGCTGGCCGAGGCGGGTGCAGCCGTCCTGCTGTACACGTCGGAGCTCAAGGAGGTCCAGCTCGTGTGCGACCGGGCGGTCGTCATCTTCGGCGGGCGCGTGGTCGGCGAGATCGAGGCCGCCGACGCCGACGAAGCGACGCTGCTGCGCGCTGCCTACAACCTGCGCTCGGATGCGCCGATGCCCGAGGACCTCGCGGCGGCCGGCGAACGCGAGGCAGTGACGGAAGAGCCCAGCGGGGCGGCCCCGACAGCCGGCGCAACGGATGCGCCCGACCCTGGGCCTGACGGATGAGCGCGACCACCACCCCCGCCGGCGTCACCCGCCCCCGCCCGCTCGAGGCCATCACGGCGTGGGCGCGCGACAACAGCTGGTCGCTTGGCCTGGTCGGCTTCCTCGCTCTCCTGTTCGTCTTCACCAAGCTCATCCAGCCGAGCTACGGAGCCACCGCGCTGCAGGGCCTGGCGAACTCGATGCTGCCGCTTGCCCTGGCCGCAGTGGCCCAGTCGATTGTGATCATCGCGGGCGGGATCGACCTCTCGGTCGCGTCGATGATGGCCCTCACCAACGTGGTTGCGGCATCGCAGATGCGGGGCCAGGGCGAGGAGTACGCCGTTCTGGTCGTGATCGGGGTCCTGGTGCTGGGCCTCGTGCTCGGGCTGGTGAACGGCAGTCTCATCGTCTTCACTCGTGTGCCCGACATCGTCGTCACCCTGGCCATGCTGTACGTGTGGGCGGGCTGCGCGCTGCTCGTGCTAGCAGCACCGGGCGGCAGCGCGGCGGTCTGGCTGAAGGACCTCGTCAAGGGCTCGCTGCTCATCGAATGGATCCCGAAGTCCGCCGTCCTCCTCATCGTCATCGTCGCCATCGTCTGGATCCCGCTCCGACGATCGCGACTGGGTTTGTCGATCTACGCGATCGGCAGCAACCGGCTGGCCGCGTTCCGGAGCGGCGTGGCCGTGGGCCGCACGAAGATCGTCGCCTACGCCCTTGGCGGCCTGTTTGCCGCGCTCGGGGGCCTGGCCCTGACAGCCTCGATGGGTGTCGGCCGGCCGATGCTCGGCGGCTACACGCTGATGAGCATCGCGGCGGCGGTCCTCGGCGGGGTGAGCCTGGCCGGCGGCCGGGGCGGTGTGTTCGGGCCGATCGTGGCCGTGATGATCCTGTCGCTGCTCCAGACCGACATCACCCTGGTGGGCGTGAACCCCAACCTGGCGACCGTGCTGCAGGGGGCGATCCTGATCGGGGTGCTGATGCTCGGCAGCATCACCCAGTTCCGGCGGGGCCGCCGATGAGCGAGACCGTGGGCACCGATCGTGCACCGGCTCCCGGAGCGGTCACCGTCATGCGCCGGCAGCTGCGCGACCGGCCCGTCATCCCGCTGCTGGGCCTGGCCGCGGCGCTTGTGGTCGCGTTCGCCATCGCCAGCCCGAAGAGCATGGGTCCTGAGTGGGTGGGCATCCAGCTGCGGGCCGCCATCCCGCTGGCCATCCTCGCCGGCTGCCAGACCCTGGCGATGCTGACCGGCGGCATCGACCTTTCGGTCGGTGCCGTCGCCTCGATCGTCGGCTTCCTGGTGGCCACGCTGGAGCCGAACATCGGCACGCCGGCGGCGCTGCTGTTCGCCTTCTCCGCCGCCGTGCTGGCGGGCCTGATCACCGGCATCGGGGTGGGAGTCTTCCGCGTCCATCCCCTGATCATGACCCTGGCCATGAGCCTCGTCGTCTTCGGTACGGCGAACTACCTCCAGAACGTGCTCGTCAAGATCCAGACGGGCGTGCCGGACCTGGTCCGTTCGATCGGCTCCGACACCCTGTATGCCGTCCTGCCGTACAGCCTCGTCGTGTTCGTGCCGGTGGCGGCGGTCATCATCTTCGGCCTGCGCCGGAGCGGGTACGGCCGCCTCCTCTTCGCCATCGGCGACAACCCGATCGCTGCCCGTCTCTCCGGCGCCCGGGCGTGGCAGGTCCTCGTCGTCCTCTACGTGATCTCGGCCCTCCTGGCGGCGGTAGCCGGGGTCCTGATCTCGGGCCTTACCAACGTCGCCAGCGTCAATCTGGCCGACAACTACGTCCTCCCGTCGGTCGCGGCGGCCGTCATCGGCGGGACGTCGATCATGGGCGGCCGGGGCGGCTACGGGGGGACGATCGTGGGGGCATTGATCCTCACCCTGCTCGGTTCGCTCCTCGGCACCCTCGGGCTGCCCGAGGCAACCCGCCAGGTCGTGTTCGGCTCGATCGTCGTCGCCGTGGCGGCGGTGTACGCGCGCGTCACCGCCGAGTCCTGAGGCCCGCCCGGGGGAGGCGCCACCTGGGCCTCGACCTGGGCGCCACGAACCTGAAGTGGGCCGTCGTGGAGCACGGCGCGGCGGGACCTGGCGCCGGGGAGTGGCGGACACTGGCCAGCGGCCAGGTGCCATCACGAGTGGTGGCCGACCCGGAGGCGGTACCGGACGCGATCACATCGCAGCTCGCTGAGGTAGCCGCCGAGGCCATCGCGGCGTGGGGGCCAATCGCCAGCATCGGCATCGGGATCCCCGGCCTCTACGACCCGGCGGCCGGCACGGTCCGCTTCCTGCCGAACGTGCCCGGGCCCTGGCCGGGGCATCCGCTGGCCCCCCGTGTGGCGGCGGCGACCGGCCTGCCCGCGTTCCTCATCAACGACGCCCGGGCCTTCGGCCTGGCTGAGCTCCGCCTGGGAGCGGGGCGCGGAGCGTCGTCGATGGTCGGCCTGACCCTGGGAACCGGGGTGGGCGGCGTGCTCGCGGTCGGTGGCCGGGTGTACCAGGGTCACGACGGGACCGGGGGCGAGCTCGGCCACCAGACGATCGACCCGGACGGCCCCGTCTGCGGCTGCGGCAACCCGGGCTGTCTCGAGGCATTCGCCCGGGCGGATGCGATCGCCGCTGCCTGTGGGACGGAGACGGCCGAGGAGGGGATCGCCCGGGCCCGGGCCGGCGACCCGCGGGCCCTGGCCGGGATCGAGCGGGTCGGGCGCTACCTCGGCATCGGCATCGCCAACGCGGTCGTCGTGATCACCCCCGACCGGGTCGTGATCGGCGGCGGCATCTCGGCCGCGGCCGACCTGCTCTTCCCCCACATCTGGGCGGAGCTCCGGCGCCGGGTCACGATCACCTCGATCGACGCCGTCGAGCTTGTCACCGCCGAGCTCGGTACGCTGGCCGGCGCGATCGGAGCGGCCGTCCACGGGGCGGAGCGGGCGGCCGAGCAGGCGACCGACGGGACCGCCACGGGGACCGCGGTCCACCGTGCCGGAGCGTCCGAAGCGGCGGGCTCGAACCCGGCCAGGCGCTCCCCGCCGTGATCCCGGACCCCCGTCTCCCCCGCTTCCGCGAGATCGAGGCAGCCCTCCGGGCGCGGATCGCGGCCCTGCGACCCGGCGACCCGCTCCCCTCCGACGCCGCTCTCTGCCGCGAGTTCGGTGTCAGCCGGATGACGGCCCGCAACGCGATGCAGCGCCTCGTGGACGACGGGCTGGTGGTGCGCATGCCCGGGCGGGGCACGTGTGTCGCGCAGCCCGGGGCCCACCGGCGGGCCGACCAGCTGCAGCCGTTCTCGCGCGAGATGGAGCGCCGCGGCCGGAGACCGACGTCGCGCCTCCTGGGTCGCGAAGTCCGGCCGGCGACGCCACAGGAGGCGGTGCTGCTGGGGCTCGGCCAGGCGGAGCCGGTTGTCCTCGTCCGCCGGGTCCGCCTCGCCGACGGCGAACCGATCGCGATCGAGACGGCGGTCCTGGTCGGTCGGGCCGCCCCGGCGGTGATGGCGGCCGACGTCGAGACGGGATCGCTCCACCGAGCCCTCGCCGACGGCGGCATCCACCTCCGCCGCGGCCGGGCGACGATCCGGGCGGAGGCTGCCACGGAAGAAGACGCTCACCTCCTTGGTGTCGGCCCCGGCGCGCCCCTGCTGGTCGAGCAGCGCGTCATCCGCGACGTGGGGGGGCGTCCGGTCGAGGCCACCGAGTCGCGCTACCCGGCCGGGCGGTACGGCCTCGACGTGGCTTTCGAGATGGAGGCCGCAGGCGGGCCTGCCGACCCGGTCGCGGGGGTCCCGGCGGCACCTGTCGGGGCATGATCCGGTGAGCGTCCTCCCCGGAGCTTCGCGTGCCCGTGTCCGCGCCGCGCTCGACCACCGCGAGCCCGACCGGATCCCGTTCGACCTGGGCGGCTCGCGACAGACCGGCATCCACGTCCGGGCCTGCACCGCCCTGCGCGCGGCGCTCGGCCTGCCGCGGCGCGAGCCGCGGATCAGCGACATCACGCAGCAGCTGGCCGAGGTGGAGCCCGACCTGGCGGGCGTGCTCGGCTGCGACGTCGGCTTCGTCATGCCGGGCACGGCGTCGACCTACCGTCGCGAGCTGGCCGACGACGGCGAGTACGTCAGCTACCGCGACGAATGGGGCGCCGGCCGGCGGATGCCGAGCCGCGACGGGCTCTACTTCGACTCGTTCGACCCCCCGCTGGCGGGCGAGATCGACGCCTCGACCATCGACGGCCACCCCTGGCCGGACCCCATTGATCCCGGGCGCTTCGCCGGCATGGCCGAGGCCGCACGACGGATCGCCCTCGACGAGGGCCGGGCCGTCGTCGTGGGGTCAATCACCGGCGGCCTCACCGAGGGCCTCTTCAAGCTGCGCGGCTTCGAGGATGGCTACATGGACCTGGCCGCGGACCCGGATCGCGCCCGCCGGGTGATGGAGCGGATCCTCGAGGTGAAGCTCGCCTGCTGGGAGCGGGCGCTGGCGGAAGTGGGCGACCTGGTCGACGTGGTGGCCGAGGCCGACGACCTGGGCGGCCAGGACCGGCCGCTCTTCTCGCCGGCGACCTACCGCGCCCTGGTCAAGCCGCTCCAGCGCGAGCTGTTCGCCTTCCTCCGCCGCCGCACCCGGGCGAAGGTCTTCTTCCACACCTGCGGGGCCGTCCGTGAGCTGATCCCCGATCTCATCGAGATCGGGATCGACATCCTGAACCCGGTCCAGGTGTCGGCGGCGGGCATGGACACCGCCGCGCTCAAGCGCGAATTCGGGCGCGACCTCGTCTTCTGGGGCGGCGGCATCGACACGCAGCGGGTCCTCGGCGGCGGGTCGCCGGGGGAGGTGCGGGCGGAGGTCAGGCGGCGGATCGCCGACCTGCGCGACGGCGGCGGGTTCGTCTTCGCCGCGGTCCACAACATCCAGGCGAACGTCCCGGCGGCGAACGTCGTCGCGATGTGGGAGGCATGGCGGGAGGTGGCGCAGTATGGCTGAGCAGGGGCGGATCGTCGGCGGCCGGCTGGTGCTGGAGGACCGGGTTGCGCCCGGCCGGGTGAGCGTGGCGGACGGCCGCATCGTCGCCGTCGAGCCGGACGAGGCGGAGGCCGCCGGGCCGTTCGTCGCCCCGGGCTTCGTCGACATCCACGTTCACGGCTGGGGTGGCCACGACGCGATGGGGTCGGTGGCGGATCTCGACGGGATGGCCCGGGCCCTGCTGCGCCACGGGGTGACGTCTTTCCTGCCGACCGCCGTGACGGCCTCGCTGGACACGCTCGTCGCCTTCGCCGAGACGGTGCGGGCGTGGATGCCGGGCGCCCCGGCCGATGGGGCGGCGCCGCTCGGCTTCAACCTCGAGGGGCCGTTCCTGGCCGTCGAGAAGAAGGGCGCGCAGAACCCGGCCTTCATCCGCGCCGCGGACACCGTCGCGGCGGCGGACCTGGGGCCGCTCCTCGACGGGCTCCGGATCACCACGATCGCCCCGGAGCAGTCGGGCGCGCTCGCCCTCATCACCTGGCTGGCCGGGCGCGGCGTGGCGGTCTCGCTCGGCCACTCGGTCGCCACCGTCGCCCAGGCCCGCGCCGGCTACGCCGCCGGCGCCCGGTCCACGACCCACCTGTTCAACGCGATGATCGGCCTGGACCATCGCTCTCCCGGCCTGGCTGCCGCGGCGCTCACCAACGACGAGGTCTACGTCGAGCTGGTCGCCGACGGCTTCCATGTCCACGAGGCGCTCTGGCCGATCGTCGTCCGCAGCAAGCCCGGCATGCTCATCCTGGTCAGCGACGCCGCAGCCCCTGCCGGGACGGAGCCCGGGCCGGCCACGCTCGGCGGGCTGGCCGTCGACAACCGGGGTGACCGGATCACGCTGGCCGGCACCGAGACGCTGGCGGGCTCGGCGATCGCCCTCGACACGGCTGTGCGGAACCTGGCTCGGTCGGGCGTGCCCCTGCCCGTCGCGGTGGCGGCGGCCAGCCGATATCCGCTGGCGCTGCTCGGCGTGACCGACCGCGGCCGCCTCGAGCCCGGCCAGCGGGCCGACCTCGCGCTGCTCGACGACGACCTCCGGGTGACGCAGGTCATGCGCGCCGGGGGCGACTGGATCGCCGGCGCCGGCTGACACCCGCCGGCCTCCACCCGACGCGGCCAGTCGCTCCGCGTCGCCCCCGCGGTCGCCGGCTCGCGCCCCGCCGATCAGCCCTTCGCGGCGGCCGCCAGCTGGCGCATCCGCTCGGCGGTGTAGGACGGGCCCTCCTCGCGGGTCAGCTGGGCGAGCACATCGAGCGGTGCGTTGTCGAGGATCGCCCCGTTCGGGTTGAAGAGCAGGTGCTCGTCGACGGCCAGGCCGAAGTCGGAGCCCTCCTTCACCGCCCAGTAGAGGTTGCGCGGCCGGACCGCGTCGCCGACGTTGACGACGTTCACGCCGGCGGCCCGCAGCTGGGCGAACAGGCCGATCTCGGGGCGGGTGTGGCAGGTCACCACGTCGTCGACCTCGATGGTCGTCCGGGCGAAGTCCCTGTCGCGGAGGACGACGGTCGTCCCGTCGATCGACTCGACCGTGGTGCTGGTGATGACCTTCACCGGGAACTTGAACGGCCGCGACGAGAGGACCTCGGCGTCGCCCTGCGCGAAGCGCTTGCGCAGGACGTACATGTGGATGACCTCGCAGTCGGCGGCGAACTCGCGGTTCTCGGTGACGATCGTCAGGTCCTTGCCGATGTCGGCCAGGAAGGCGGCCGTGTCGGTGGCCGCGTAGCTGTCGCCCCAGAGGAGGACCCGCGCGCCGAGCTTGCGCATCCGCCGGCCGCCGGGGTGGCACTCGCAGTTGACCTTGGGGCAGGCCATCGCCTCCTCGAACGGCACCACCCGCGATGCGTCGCCGGCGACCTGGGGCACGAACGACCGGGCGCCGGTGGCGTTGAGGACGAGATCGAAGCCGCGCAGCTCGTCGACGGATGGAGCATGGCCGAGGCGGATGTCGACCCCGAGGTCGAGCACCTGGTCCCGGATCCAGTCGAGATACCAGCGCATCTTCTCCTTGCCGGGGACGAGGCAGACGTAGAGCATCGCCCCGCCCAGCTCGTCGTGCTTCTCGAAGAGGGTCACCCGGTGACC
>JAGDMV010000139.1 GCA_017860675.1 Chloroflexota bacterium | reverse complement strand
GCGGCTGCCGGCACGTCGGGTGCCGGTCATGGCCGTGCCGGGAGGGCTGCGATGCGTCGCCTCGCTGGATCCATCGCCCTGATCGTGATCGTGGCGGCAGCCTGCACGAGCGCGGCGACCGTCTCGCCGCTGTCCGCTCCCACGACGAGCCCAGCCCCATCGGCGGTGGTGACACCATCGCCGGTCGCCATCCCGACGGCGACCCAGCCTCCCTCGTCCGTCCCGATCCCCAGCCCGACCGCGACTGCGACGCCGGTCTCGATCTCGGACCTGGCCTGGCAGCGGGTGACCACGCTGGACGGCGCGGCCCTCGGGGGCGACATCGTCGGCTTCGCCGGCGGCTACATCGTCACGAGCGATGACAAGGTCTTCTGGTCCGCCGACGGCACCGAATGGACTGCCGTCACGATCGGCTCCCGGGTGGCCGATATCGCCTCCGATGGGCGGACGGTCCTCCTGGCAGGGGCCGAGGAGCGCGACTGCGGCCCCGACCCCTGCGAGCCAGGCTCGACCGGCTGTGGCGGCCCCGTCTGCAAGGCGAGCCCGGTCGCCTGGCGAAGCGTCGACGGGCTCAGCTGGGAGCGCTCGAAGCCGTGGCCGGTCGCGGCGGTCGACTCCGATGCATACAGGGCTCTCGAAACGGCTTTGTGGTCCGTGCCGACCGGTGGGTGGGACGCCGTCCTCTCGTATCTCACCGGTGACACCAGCAACCTCGTCGGCGTGTTCCACTCGGACGACGGTCTGACCTGGGTCGCGCTGCCGGCCGACCTCCCGGCATCGATCGGGGGGTCGGCCGAGGAGCCGTTCTGGGGACCCGGCGCGGCCGACGAGACCGGGCGTCGCCTCCTCGCTGGGTGGGTGTTCGCCGGCGACTCGGTCCAGACAAGCCTCTTCACCAGCCCGGACGGCGGGTCGTGGACATGGCTCGAGGACTTCCCCGAGCCCGGTCTCATGGTGAGCGCCGTCCTCGCCTCGTCGGCTGGTGGTTCGCCGCTGTGGTCGGTGGCGGGGACGGGCGCCATCGACCCTGGCGACGACTCTGGCCGGCCCACCGTGTGGACGTCACCGGACCTGGCCTTCTGGTCGGGTCAGACGCTGGCGATGGGCGACTCGGTCAGCGGCTGGGTGAGCGCCCTGTCCCCCGCGACCTTCGGCTACGTCGCCGTCGGCCGGCTGGTGCTGGCGCCAGAGACGGATCCGGTTGACATGTCGTGGGCCAGCGCCGACGGGGTCGACGCCTGGATCCCGCTCGCCGTGCCGACCGAGCCCGGAGTGCAGGGCCCCTCGGTGGTGGCCGACGGCCCTGCCGGCGTGATCGGCATCCGCTGGGCCGACGACTCGGGCGACGAGCCGGTGCCGGCGATCGTCTGGGCGCTGCGCTGAGCCCGTCCCTAGCCGGCGTCCGCGGCCAGCGCCGCCGCCAGCCGCGAGAACCAGCTGCTGCCGCTGATCTGCCGGAGCATCCGCAACTGCCAGATGTGAATGCGGTGGTAGTGGAGCGACTGGGTGTAGTGGACGAGGTCGTAGTAGCTGACGGATCCGGGAACGCGGTAGCGCGTGGCATTGCCGCGCATCGTCGCCAGCGCGCCGAGGAGCAGCTGCCGGGCTGCCCGATCGCGCGTCAGGCGCTCGTAGTCGTAGATGCCGAACAGGGCGAAGTTGAAGCCGTTGAGCACGTGGCTCGGACGTGCTGACGGGTACTCCTCGAGCCAGAGCCAGTGGCTCGACGACACGTAGGCAACCCAGCGGATCCGGCTGCGCCCAAGCCGGCGGAAGGAGACGAAGGTCCCCCGGGCCATGCCGAGGTACGCGCCGTCCCCGGTGACCCGGTACAGGCGTACGAAGAGCGACAGGGCGAAGCCCTGCGAGTAGGCCGAGTACCAGGGAGCGCGCAGCCCAGCTCCCCAGTAGCTCCAGAGGTAGGGGAAGTACAGCGCGCCGCGGTCCCGGACCGCAATCTGCATCAGCACCCGGGCCCGGACCACCGCCCGGTCGAGGTAGGCAGGGTTGCCGGTTCGGACGTAGGCATCGACGTACCGGCATCCCTGCTCGGCCACGTTCCCGGGGTGGTAGTAGGCGCGGCCGTTGACACGCTTGTAGGGCACGCCATTCGCGTCGGAATCGGAGGGCTTCCGGAGCGACAGGAGGCCCCGACCGTTGTAGGGCAGGGCTGCCCAGGAGAGTGTCCTGATCGTGTAGGGGGCCAGGCGGAAGGGTGCCGTGGCGAACGGCTGGACCGGGGTGACGTCGGCCCGCGAGCGCAGGGCGGTCTCCGGGATCGGCGTGGGAAGCGGAGTCGACGTCGGGGCCGGACTCTGCGTGGGCTCGGCACTCGGCTCGGCCGCGGGCTCGGGCGTGGGGTCTTGCGCCGGTCCCTCGAGCGCAGGTGGCGCGGTGGTCGCTGGCGGGCCCGCCGGCGCCGCGACGGCTTGAACGGGCCCGAGGCAGGGCAGCAGGAGGAGAATCGCGAGAGCGGTGCCAATTGCCGTGCGGAGTCCGGGGCGCGCTGCCGTCACCTGCCGCTCCAGCTGCTATCGACGCTATTCTCGCACCCCGTTCCAGCCACACGTGAACGCGGCGTCCTCCCGGTCGCGGCCGTGCACGGCGGATCGCCCGGTCGCGCGGGGACCTGCACGGCCGCGATCATCAGCCTCGTTGCAGCCCGCGCCGTCCTGGGCGCTATCCTTCGCCCGGGCCGACTGTTGTCGCGTGGCGCGCGGCAGCTTCGGCGGGGAGAGAGGGAGTGACGGCCATGACTCTCGAGGGCATCGTCATCGGCGTCCTGGGCATCGTGCTCGGGGCCGCGTTCTGCTTCGCGGGTTTCCGCTGGTTCCTCCTGCTGCTGCCGATCTGGGGCCTGTTCGCAGGCTTCATGGTCGGGGCACAGGCCACGGCGGCGCTGCTGGGCGAGGGGTTCCTGGCCGGCGTCCTGGGGATCGTCGTCGGGGTGATCCTGGCGATCGTGTTCGCCGTGCTCAGCTACCTCTACTGGTGGGGCGCCGTGCTGGTCGTGGCGGGCAGCCTCGGCTACTGGCTGACCGGCTGGCTGCTGTCGCTGATCGGCTTCACCGGCGACGGGCTCGTCATCACGATCATCGCCCTCGCCGGCGGTGCGGCGCTGGCGCTCGTCGCCCTGCTGGTCAACGCCCCGAAGTACGTCGCGATCATCCTGACGGCGTTCGCCGGGGCCGCCTGGCTGGTGGCCGGCTTCGCGCTGATCCCGGCCCTCATCACCAAGGACGACCTTGCCAACGGCGCGCTCGTGGCGCTCTACAAGGAAGGCTGGCTCTGGATCGTGCTCTGGGCCGTGGCAGCTGCGGCCGGGATCATCGCCCAGCTCCAGATGACGCGTCGCTGGCAGCAGGACATCGTGGTGATGATGGAGGAGCGCAGGCCCTTCTGACGCCGGCGCGGCGCTCGGTCCAGGGGCGCCCGATCCGGCCGTCGGTGGGGGCTCGCGGCGGCGCATCACGCTGCCCGGCGCCGCCCCCGCCTGCGGCGCCCGACGCCGCACGGCCTGCGGCGACCGAGGCGGCCCCGGCCTACTGCGCCCGGAACTCGACGACGAGGACGCTGCCCTCCGGCCCCGGGTAGGCGCGGACGCAGTACGGCCCCGAGAGGCCGACCGCCCAGGTCGAGATCGCCTCGAAGTCACCGAGCCGGACGACCTCGACCAACGGCGCCTCGAGGGCGGTCCAGCGGTCGGGCCCGGTATAGGTCTGCTCGAAGTTCTCGTCGAGCCCGGTCCCACCCCGGAGCACGATCGTCGCCCAAGCGGCGCCGTCGACCGACACCGGCAGCCCGCTCGCGTCCTGGACGAAGGGCGGGCTGGACTCGCGGATCTCGACTTCGGGAAGGGTCCGCGCGCCGCCGATCGACTCGAAGGTGAACGCGATCTCGCCCACGTCGTCCTTGGTGAGCACGGTCATGCCGGTCTGCTGGGCGCGCACCGCCGTGCCGGCCGGGTGGATCGACGAACCGTCGCAGGTCCAGTCGGGGAGCACCGGCGTCTCGACCGGTACCCCGGTCGGCTCACCGCTCGAGGGCGGGAGCGTCCGGGTGGCGGAGGGCAGGGAGGTCGGTCCGTCGCTCGGCCCGGTCGTGGGGGTCGTCGTCGGGCCGCTCGTCGGGGTGGCGGTCGGCGACTGGCTCGGGCCGGGCGTCCCGCAGGCGGCGAGCGCCAGCAGCGCGGCGGCGAGGAGGGCGGTGCTGGTCGTTCGGCCGGCGATCGAGCGCATGCGCACATGGAGCACGCGGCGGCCGGATCGGTCAAGGGCCGGAGGGCTCATCGATCCCGGCACGTCGGTCTCGGTCTGCCGGCGTCCGGTAGGTGGGCGCACGCGGTCGCACGCGCGTCGGCTGGCCTCGGCGCATCGGCCCCGGCCGTGCCGTTCGTTCGGTCGGCGCATGCCGCGCGCATCGGTGGCGCGTGGCGACCATCGCATCGGTCGGCGGGCGTCGCTATCGCCGTCACCGGCGTCGTATGATCCCGCCGATGAGCGAGCGGGTCGCACCCGAGCCGACCGTCGTCTGCCCCTTCCTGGCATACGAGGACGAGCGCGACTTTCGCGCCTCGGTGCCCCACCACCGGCACCGCTGCTTCGCGGACAGTCCACCGGGGCCGCGTGCTCTCGCCCACCAGGCGGCCTACTGCCTGACGTCGGCGTTCGCCGGCTGCCCGACGTTCATCGACTGGGCCCGGCGCGAGGCAGCGCCGGCCCGTGACGTGGTTCCGCCGTCGCGCACGCTGCGCGATGCGCCGGCCGCTCGCGGGGCAGGCGGCGCCGGGGCGGGAGTCGAGGCTCCGGGACGAGCGACGCCGTTCGCTGCGGGAACCACGCCCGAACCCGGTGCGGCCGGGGCTGCCGCCGCCGACGACTGGGCCGCCGGTCCTCCGTGGGTCACCGCGACGCGCCCCGATGCCATGCCGGAGCCGAGCGAGCTGGGCTACCCCCGGGGCAAGGACGCCGGCTCCTCCGCTGTAGCCGGAGCCGGGGCAGCGGCCGGGCTGACGGCAGGTGCCGCGTCGTTCGATGAGCAGGGCGAAGTCCCCGGCCAGGCCTCCTTCGGCATGATCGACGAGCCCGAACCGCCGGCGTTCCTGGCCGGCCGG